>CAUJFM010000257.1 GCA_963169595.1 Bacteroidota bacterium
TCCAGTTCGCCGAGGAGATGCGCCACCTGGACCAGCATCTGCGCGACCTGCGGACCATGGACGTGGCGCAACGTGTGGCGAGGGTCCTGCTCATCTGCCAAGACACCTTCGGCATGGATGCCCGGGATCGCCGACAACTGGCCTACACCCTGCCGCGACGCGACATCGCCTCCATGGCGGACACCACCTACGAGTCCGTGGTGCGAAGCCTTTCCAGCTTCCAGCAGGAAGGCCTCATCGAACTGGTCGGCAAGAACGCACGCCTGTGCAAGCCCAAGGCATTGGAGAAGCTGTTGGGCCGAGAAGCAGCGGGTTGATACGCCCTGTGCCGGCGTTCTCCCGCGTGAGGGGGCGAAGCGGCAGCTTGCCGCAGGACCGGCCCAGCAGCGCACGCGGCGAGGAGGCTGCGAGGCACGAGCAGACCCCGGAGCCCGATGCGATGCGGACCGGACCAAGACAACTACAGCGAAGTACCCGGCCCGCGCGGAGGCCCGTGCGATGGAAAAGGGACACGCCCCACCCAAGCTTCAGGTCACAAGGGGCAAGGGTTCAAGGCATCAACATACCCAACCCCTCCACTACATCTGCTCGAAATGCGCCGTGAAGTGCCGGAGGAACCGCGGCTCCTTGATGATGCGGTAGCCCCGCACCTGTTCGCGCGTGCGCATGACCTCCTCGAAGGTCTCGGCCACGTACTCCATGTGGCTCTGGGTGTACACGCGGCGTGGGATGGCCAAGCGCACGAGCTCCATGGATGAGGGCTTCAGCGAGCCATCGGGCAGGTAGGTGCCGAACATGACCGAGCCGATCTCCACGCTGCGGATGCCGCCGAGCCGGTACAGCTCGCACACCAGCGCCTGCCCGGGGTACTGGTCCGGCGGGATGTGCGGATAGAGCGCTTTGGCATCGATGTACACCGCATGGCCTCCGATCGGACGCATCAGCGGAACACCCAGTTCATGCAGCTTGCGCCCCACGAAGGTGGTGCTCTTGATGCGGTAGTCCAGATAGTGGGGATCGAAGACCTCCTGCAGGCCGATGGCGATGGCCTCCATGTCCCGCCCGCTGAGGCCGCCATAGGTGGTGAAGCCCTCGGTGATGATGAGCAGGTTGATGCAGGCCTCGGCCAGCGCCGCATCACGCACGGAGAGGAAGCCGCCCATGTTCACCAGCGCATCCTTCTTGGCGCTCATGATGGCCCCATCGGCCAGCGCGAACAGGCGTTGCGCGATCTGGCGGTAGGACAAGCCCTCCATGCCCTCCTCGCGGTCCTTGATGAACCAGCTGTTCTCCGCGATGCGGCAGCAGTCCAGTAGGAAGGGCACCCCATGGCGCTTGCAGATGGCGGCCACGCCCTCGGCATTGGCCATGCTCACCGGTTGTCCGCCGCCGCTGTTGTTGGTGACGGTGAGGATGACGGCGCCCACCTTGCCCTTGTGCTCCTTCAGCAGGTGGTCCAGCTCGGCCACGTCCATGTTGCCCTTGAAGGGGTGCATGAGCGCGGGGTCGCGGCCTTCGGCAATGGGGATGTCGATGGCGGTGGCACCGGTGAACTCGATGTTGGCGCGGGTGGTGTCGAAGTGGGTGTTGCTGATGAAGACCTTGCCCGGGCCGCCCAGGTGGCCGTAGAGGATGCGTTCCGCGGCGCGGCCCTGGTGGGTGGGCAGCACATGCTCCATGCCGGTGAGGTCCTGCACCTCGGCGAGCATGCGCTCCCAGCTCCGCGAACCGGCGTAGGCCTCGTCACCCTCCATCATACCGGCCCATTGGTGCGCGCTCATCGCGCTGGTGCCGCTGTCGGTCATCAGGTCGATGATGACATCGCGCGAGCGGAGCAGGAAGGGATTGTAGTGGGCTTCCTTGAGATACTCCACGCGTTCCGCCTCCGTGCTGAGGCCGATGGGTTCCACGCTCTTGATGCGGAAGGGTTCGATGATGGTGCGGTGCTTCATGGGCGGGTGACCGGTCCCTGTTGATTCGGACCGAAGTGGACAAAACTGTCCGTTGCCATCGGGACCTCGCATGACGAACATCACCCCGCCTGCCGATGGGCGCGCAACGGCATCCCGCCGCACCGGGTCCCACACGTCATGGCCGCAGAACTGACACCGCTCATCGTTGACGAACAGGGCGGCCATGTACTTTCACGCGCCGAACGATCGACCCATGTTCTCCAAGGCCTGTGAATACGGCATCCGCGCCGCCATGTGCATCGCCTCCTGCGGCCGCACGGGCGAGCGGCTGGGTCTGCATGAAGTGGCCGAACGCACCGGCTCACCCGAGGCCTTCACCGCCAAGGTGCTGCGCAAGCTGGTGGAAGGCGGGCTGATCGATTCGCAACGCGGACCCAACGGCGGTTTCCTCATCACCCCCGAACAGGCGAAGAAGATCCGCATCAGCCGCATCGTGGACCTGATCGACGGCGACTCCGTGTACAAGGGATGCGGCCTGGGCCTCGATGCCTGCGATGCCCGCAAGCCCTGCCCGCTCCACGACCAGTTCGCCAAGGTGCGCGCCGATCTGCGCCGCATGCTGGAGGGTACCACCCTGCACGACGTGGTGGACGGCGTACCCCTTGAGAAGATCATCCTGAAGCGCTGAGCCGGCCTCCCGGTGGGAGCACCGGCATCCGAGCATGATCTATTTATCGACCTTTTTATCTGTTATTCTATTTTATGGATACTTTTGTCCAGTTCTAACCCTCAAGCCTCCCTCCCCGAACCACACCAGACCCCATGCACGAGCGCACGTTCCCGTTCCGGTCCAAGGCCACCCCGCTGGCGGTGAGCATGGCCATGATCGCCCCCACGCCGCTCCTTGCACAAAGCGGCACTGCTGGCTGGCTCTCCACCCCGGGGGTGGTGGGCACCCTGGTGCTGCTGGGCATCGTGCTCCTGGTGGCCGCCCTGGTGGTGGCCGCGCGCGTGGACCGCCTGTTGCGTTCGCTGCGCCACAGGGCGGGCGGGAACAACGCAACGGCCCGGCTTGGCGAGCGCGGGCTGGTGAGCACGTACAGCAACGAGCCGGACAACCCTCTGGTGGATGAGAAGAAGTCCCAGGAAATGGTGCTGGAGGTGCAGCCCGGCCTGCGCCGGATGATCATCTGGTACCTGGGGTGTGCGGTGAGCTGGCTGGTGATCGGCACCCTGATCGGCCAGTACGTGGGCATGAAGTTCGTGTGGCCCGACATGGACCAGCAGTCCTGGCTGTCGTTCGGCCGTCTGCGACCCGTACACACCAACACCGTGTTCTGGGGCTGGGCCTCGCTGGCCATGATCGGACTGGGCTACTTCGTGGTGGCGCGCACCTCGGCCGCCGCCATCCCCAGCCTGCGCCGCGGCTGGCGCGCGCTGGGCTGGATGAACCTGGGCATCCTCTCCGGCAACCTCTTCCTGATGGCCGGCATCAACAACGGCGGCGGCGAGTACCGCGAGTACATCTGGCCGGCCGTGCTGCCCTTCGCCTGGGGGCTCTTCCTCACCTTCCGCAACTTCTATGGCACGGTGAAGCGCCGCACCATTGGCGAGATCTACATCAGCAACTGGTACATGCTCGCCGCGCTCGTCTGGACGCTGGTGCTGGTGACCATCGGCTACCTGCCCTGGTACCAGAACGGCTTGGGCGAGACCGTGATCCAGGGTTACTACATGCACCAGGGCGTGGGCATGTGGTTCATGACCTTCACCCTCGGCCTGCTCTACTACTACCTGCCCTCGGCGTTCAACCGGCCCATCTACTCCTACTCCCTCGGCGTGCTGGCCTTCTGGACGCAGATGCTCTTCTACACCCTCATCGGCACGCACCACTTCGTTTTCGCACCGCTGCCGTGGTGGCTGCAGACGGTGGCCATCGTGTTCAGCGCGGGCATGTTCATCCCCGTGGTGGCGGGCACCACCAACTTCCTGATGACCATGCGCGGCAGCTGGTCGGCGATCGGCCGCAGCTACGTGCTGCCCTTCTTCCTGGTGGCCGTGGTCTTCTACTTCGTGGGCAGCACGCAGGGCAGCTTCCAGGCCTTCCGCTTCACCAACCACCTCTGGCACTTCACGGATTTCAACGTGGCGCACTCGCACATGACCATGTACGGCATCATCACCTTCGCGCTGTGGGCCTGCATGTACGCCATCGTGCCGCGGCTCACGGGGCGCGAACCGGCGCAGCTGCTGGTGGGCGCCCACTTCTGGCTGGCCTTCATCGGCCTCTTCGCCTACATGATCAGCATGATGGCCGGCGGCACCTTCAAAGGGCTGCAATGGCTGGAGGGCCGCCCCTTCATCGATGGGGTGATCGGCTCACGGCCCTACTGGATCTGGCGCGCCATCGGTGGTTCGCTGATGTTCGTCTCGCATCTGCTCTTCGCCTGGAACTTCATCACCATGGTACGCCGACCCGCGGCGAACACGGCAACCTCAGCGCCCCCCACTCCCACCATCGCCTGACGCCATGCTCAACTTCCACAAGGACCACCAGAACCTGGTCAATGTCGCGCTCGTGGTGTTCGTGCTGCTGAGCATGGGCGTGGCCGTGATCCCCGCCAACGAACTGGCCCTGAACAACGCACCCCTGCCGGACCTGCCACCGATGACCGCAAGCGAACGGCGCGGACTGGAAGTGTACGTGGCCGAAGGCTGCGCCGCCTGCCACACGCAACAGGTGCGCAACATTGAGATGGACCGCATGTGGGGCGAGCGGCCGAGCATCCCCAGCGACTACCACTACAGCAAGCAGCGCCTGGACGTGTGGCGGCAATCGCCCTCCCTGCTGGGTAGTGAGCGCACCGGTCCGGACCTCACCAACACTGGCCGGCGACAGCCCGGTGCGCAATGGCACCTGCTGCACCTCTATGATCCGCGCATGGTGGTGAAGGGTTCCATCATGCCGCGCTACCCCTGGCTCTTCGAGGAGACCGACACGCCCGCGGAGGATGCGGTGGTGGTGCCGGTGCCCAAGGAACGCCTGCGCGACAGCAGCAAGGTGCTGGTGGCCTCCCAGCGCGCACAGGACCTGGTGGCCTACCTGCTCACCCTGAAGCAAGCGCCCCTGCCCGGCGGCGGTGATCCGGTCTTCCTGCCCTCGCCAGGGGCGCGCAGCGAGGCGGAAGCAAAGCCAAGCGCCGGCGACCTACCCAACGGCGCCGACCTCTTCGTGCAGACCTGCTCCGCCTGCCATGGCGCGGAAGGCAAGGGTCTGGCGGGTGCCTTCCCTCCCCTGGCCGGCAGCCCGGTGGTGAACGACCCCGATCCCACACTGATGCTCTCCATCATCCTGGGTGGCTATGATGCGCGGGCCGAGTACGGCGTGATGCCCGCGCAGGCCGAGCAATTGTCGGACGCGGAGGTCGCGGCCATCGCCAACTACCTGCGCAGTGCCTTCGGCAACGAGGCGCCCGCCACTACCACCGATGCCGTCCGCGCCGTGCGCTCCACGGTGGCACCGGCCACCACCCTGATGCCCTGATGCGCGCGCTCCTCACATTCCTGTTCTCCGCCACCGGCGTGGCCGTGTGGGCCTGCGATGTGTGCCAGAAGAACCAACCCGCCCCGCTGCGCGGCATCACCCATGGCACGGCCCCCCAGAGCCAGTGGGACCTGGTTATCGTGTGGGGCGCTGGGGTCATCGTGACCATCACCCTGGTCCTCGCCCTGCGCATGCTGCTGAGGCCGGGGGAAGGGCATGACGGGCACATCAAGCGCATCATCCTCCACGACCCATCCATTCCCCATGGAACCTGAACGCCTTGTCCGCCTCTACATCGATGATGACCGGGAGCCTTTCGCCGAGTTCGTGCCGCCGGTGAAGTTCGTGCTGGACACCACCCGACTACCCGACGGACCGCATATCCTGCGTGTGGTGGCGCGCTCCACCAGCGGCGTGGAAGGGGTGCGCCATGTGCCCTTCGAGGTGCGCAATGGTCCGGACATCGCCGTGGTGGGCCTCGATGATGGCGACGTGGTGGACGGCCGCATGCCCATCACCATCAACGCCTATGGCAGCGAACGCGCCGATCGGTTCCTGGTCACCGGCTCGGAAACGCCCAAGGGCATCCCCGCCTGGGTGTGGGCCCTGCTCATCACCTTCCTCGGCTTCGCCCTGTTCTACTTCATCCAATACTGGCACGTGCCGCCCGCAGCATGACACCCGCACCGCGCGCTGACATCCGGCACCACGATCACATCGTGCTGTTGGTGGACACCTTCTATGGCAAGGTCCGCCATGACGACCTGCTCGGGGCCATCTTCAACGGCATCATCGGCGACCGCTGGCCCGAGCACCTGGAGAAGATGCACCGCTTCTGGGGCACCGTGCTGATCAACGAGGGATCGTACACGGGCACCCCGTTGCGACCCCACCTGGACATGCCCATCGGTGCAGCGCATTTCGGGCGGTGGCTGCAACTCTTCCATGCCACGGTGGACGAGCTCTTCGAAGGTCCCGTGGCGCAACTGGCCCACCGCAACGCCGACCGCATGGCGGACATGTTCCAGGAGCGCATCGAGCGGTACCGGACGCGTCCGCAGGACTTCATCCAGTGAGCTACCGGCTGCACCACCCCATCGCGCTCATCTGCGCCTTCGTGTGGGTGGGTTTCGTGTGCGCCATCAGCTTCATGGAGGCCTGGCTGAAGTTCCGCGCCCACGGCGTCACCCTGCCGATCGGTCTGGGCATCGGGCGACTGGTATTCCAGGCCTTGAACCGGGTGGAATGGGCGCTGGCCGTGGCCGTGCTCACCGACCTGCTGTGGCGCAGGGTGGCCTGGCCTCCCCGCGGGCTCATCGTGCTGCCCGTGCTCATCCTCATCGTCCAAAGCCTCTGGCTGCTGCCGGCGCTCGACGAACGGGCGCTGCTCGCCATCCATGGTCACCTGCCGGGCCCATCGCACCTGCATCTCCTCTACGTGGCCGGCGAGGTGGTGAAGGTGGCTTCGCTGGTCATCCTCGGCACCCGGCTGGTCCGTGTCACCGCCGTGCAAGGATGACACAGGTCATTCATTTACGGACATTATTGTCCTTTTCTTTGCATCACACCTGAAAGCACCTGAACACCATGTCCATCCCCTTCACCCTCGACCGGACCGTCGGCTCCATCGTGGCCGATGACTACCGCACCGCCGCCGTCTTCAACGCCCATGGTATCGACTTCTGCTGCAAGGGTGGCCGCACCATTGCCGAGGTATGCCGGGCCAAGGCCATTGAACCGGACACCTTGGAGGCCGAGATCCGCCAGGCCATTGAACGCGATGGTGGCACGGGGGACGATGTGAAGCAATGGCCCCTGAGCCGCTTGATCGAGCACATCGAGCGCGTGCATCACCGCTACGTGGAGTCCCGCTCCACCACCCTGATGCAATTCCTCAACAAGCTCTGCAGCGTGCATGGGGACCGCCACCCGGAGCTCTTCGCCATCCGCGAGGAGTTCCACGCCTGCGCCCAGGCCATGGCCGCCCACATGAAGAAGGAGGAGCTGGTCCTCTTCCCCTTCATCAACCAACTGGAGAAGGCCCGGCTGCACGACCTGCCCGCCCCCACCCCGCACTTCGGCACCGTGGAGAACCCCATCACCATGATGGAGCACGAGCACGATGCCGAGGGTGAGCGCTTCCGCCGGATCGCCGAACTGAGCGACAACTACACCAACCCGCCCGACGGCTGCACGACCTATGGCACGGCCTACGCCATGCTGCGCGAGTTCGAGGAGGACCTGCACCGCCACATCCACCTGGAGAACAACATCCTCTTCCCGCGCGCCAAGGCGCTGGAGAAGGAACTGCGCCATGCCACCGCTTGAACGGCACGCCCTGCTGCGGCCGGTGAGCCGGGAGCACCATGAGGGGCTCCTCTTCTGCTGGCAGATCCGGCGTGCCTTGGCCGAAGGGCGCGACCCCATCGCGCAGATGCAGAGCGGCGTGGCGTTCTATCACCGCCATCTCCTGCCCCACTTCGCCATCGAGGAAGAGGCCGTGTTCCCGGTACTGGGCGCGGGCGACCCCTTGGTGAAGCGCGCCATCAGCGAGCACCGCAGGCTCACGCGCCTCTTCCTCTCCTCGGACGATCCGTTGCGCGACCTCTCCCGGATCGAGGACGAGCTGGAAGCGCACATCCGTTTCGAGGAGCGCGTGCTCTTCCCCCGCATCCAGGCCGTGGCCACGGAGGAGCAGCTGGAACGGATCGACCGGTTGCACGGGTTGCTGGCCGGGGGCTGAGCGCCGTGGTGCCCACCTACCTTTGCCCCATGGGGGGAACGGGAACACCGTTGATCATTGCGGACGGTCCGGACGAGCGGTTGCGCGAGCGCATCAAGGAGCTGGGCTGCCTGTATGCCGTGGCCCGCATCGCACAGACCCAGGAGCTGGGCTTGGAACCGATGCTGGTGGCCACCGTGCGCACCATCCCCCAGGGCTGGCAGTGGCCCGATGAACTGTGGGTGTCCCTGGAACTGGACGGCCGCAGCTACGGGCTTGAACACCCCGAAGGCCCGGCGCTCCAACAGCCCATCGGCATCGACGGCGAAACGCGGGGCACCCTGCGCGTGGGCTATCCCCCGGCACGGGCCCATGTCACCACACCGCTGTTCCTGCCGGAGGAGGAGCTGCTGCTGGAGAAGCTCGCCGCCGAGGTGGCCACCATGGTGGAACGCCAGGAGAAACGCGAGCGCCAGCGCCTCTTCGAGGCACGCATGCTGCAGCAGGACCGGCTGAACGTGCTGGGCGAGCTCACCGCCGGCATCGCCCACGAGCTGAACACGCCGCTGGGCAACGTGCTGGGCTATGCCGAACTGCTGATGGCCGGCGAGCGCGACCCCGCCCGCCGCGAGGACCTGCAGCGCATCATCGACTCGGCCCTCACCGGCCGGGAGGTGGTGAAGCGCCTGATGTACTTCAGCTGCGAGATGCCCAGTCAGTTCCGCGAGCAGGACCTGAACACCGTGGTGGAAGGCGTGCTGCGCCTGCTGCGCCGCCAGGTGGACGAGGCCCGGCTGGAGCTGCGGACGGAGCTCGCCACACCCCTGCCGCCGGTGCGCCTGGACCGCGTGCAGTTCGAACAGGTGCTCACCAACCTGGTGCTGAACGCCGTGGCCGCGACACCGCCCGGCGGCCACCTGCACATCGCCACGGCCGCGGCGGAAGGTCGCGTGCAGCTGCATGTGAGCGACACCGGGCACGGCATCGCGCCGGAGTACCTTCGCAAGATCTTCCAGCCCTTCTTCACCACCAAGGCGCCCGGCGTGGGCACGGGCCTGGGCCTCTCGGTGGTGCATGGCATCATCAAGGGCCATGGAGGCGATATCCGCGTGGAGAGCACACCGGGCGAGGGCGCCACCTTCATCATCACCCTGCCGGCGGCATGAACGCGCCCACCTCCCCTTCCGTCCTGCTGGTGGACGATGCCCGCGACATGCTGGAACTGCTGCGCCGCAGCATGAACGCCATGGGCCTAACGCCCTTCACCGCCAACAACGTGGTGGATGCGATCGAGGTGCTGGAGCACGGCCCGGTGGACCTGGTGATCACCGACCTGAACATGCCCGAGGTGAGCGGCATCCAGCTGGTGCGCTACATGGGTGAGCACTTCCCGCACATCCCCGTGCTGGTAATCACCGGCTACCCCAAGCTGGAGGATGCCGTGCAGGTGATGAAGCTGGGCGCGGTGGAGTACATCGTGAAGCCCTTCACCCAGGAGGAACTGCGGGAGGCGGTGGAGCGCGTGCTGAGCTCCCTGGCCGCGCGCACGACCGAAGCCCCCGCGCCGGAGGAGGTGCGCGAGAGCTTCCATGGCATCCTGGGCCGTTCGCCCGCCATGCAGGAGGTGTACCGCATCATTGAACGCACGCGGAACAACCGCGCCACCGTGCTGGTGACCGGCGAGAGCGGAACGGGCAAGGAGATGGTGGCGCGCGCCATCCACTACAACAGCGCCTTCGCGGCCGCCCCCTTCATCGCGGTGAACTGCGGCGCCATCCCGGACCAGCTGCTGGAGAGCGAGCTCTTCGGCCACATGAAGGGCGCCTTCACCGGGGCCACCACGAGCAGGGCGGGCTTCTTCCAGGCGGCGGATGGTGGCACCCTCTTCCTGGACGAGATCGGCAACGCCTCGCCCGCCGTGCAGGCCAAACTGCTGCGAGCCATCCAGGACAAGGAGATCACCATGCTTGGCGCCACCAAGCCGCAGCATGTGGACGTGCGCCTGATCTCCGCCGCCAACAACGACCTGCTGGCGATGATCCGCCAGGGCACCTTCCGCGAGGACCTCTACTACCGCCTCAACCTGATCAACATCCACCTGCCGCCCCTGCGCGAACGCACGGAGGACATCCCCCTGCTGGTGGACCACTTCAACCACAAGTTCAGCCGGGAACTGGGGAAGAAGCCCCTGCGCATCCCGGCGCGCATCCTGGAGACCTTTGCCAGCTACCCCTGGCCCGGCAACGTGCGCGAACTGGAACACCTGGTGCACCGCCTGATGATCCTGAAGGACGGGGCCGTGGACATGGACGACCTGCCCGCATACATGAAGATGCCTGCACCACACACCCCAACGCCCAACGCGCTGGTGAGCCTGGCCGAGCTGGAACGCCAGCACATCCTGCGCGTGCTGGAGTCCACCGGCCAGAACAAGACCCGGGCCGCCGAGGTGCTGGGCATCGACCGGAAGACACTGCGCGAAAAGCTGAAGAGCCTGGGGTGAACCGCCCCGGCCGGGGCATTCCTCCCCGGTACGGAACGCCCCGCCACAACGCCAAGGCCGACCACAAGCCCCCACAACACACCACCCAAGGCGCTGGGGACCAGCACATCAACCATTTCCGACCACACCCATGCAGGTGGACCACGACCGATCGGCACATGCCTTGGCAAGAGGGCTGCGCAAGCCGCACACATGCCCGCGAACTCGACCACCACCCGGTCCTCGCTTTGCGCGAACTGCCTCCACCAGGGCAACTGCGCATTCGAAAAGCAGACGACCGGACCCGTATTACATTGTGAGATGCACGCACTGCCGTCCGTACCGGAACCTCCGGCCAGGACCCAGCCCAAGGTCACCCATGCGGTGGCCGGCAAGGGCCTCTGCGGCACCTGCGACCACCGTGAACACTGCGCGCTCCGCGTACCGGACCGCATCGTACTGCACTGCGAGCACTACCAATAGGAACCATTGAACGAACAACAGACCATGCAACCCAGCACTGCGGATAAGACCGCTGAAAAAAGACAAGGCATGTACAAGGTCGTGATGGACCAGTTCGAGCATGCCGCCGACATCATGGGCCTGGACCCGGGTGTGCGGAAGATCCTGGCCAAGACCAACAGTGAGATCGTGGTCCACTTCCCCGTGAAGCTGGACAACGGCACCATCGAGGTCTTCACCGGCTATCGGGTACAACACAACAACGCGCTCGGGCCCTACAAGGGCGGCCTGCGCTATCACCAGACCGTGGACCTCGACTCCGCCCGCGCGCTGGCCATCTGGATGACGTGGAAGACCGCGCTCGCCGGGCTGCCTTACGGCGGTGGCAAGGGCGGCGTGGAGATCAACCCCAAGCTGTACTCGCAGGGTGAACTGGAGCGCATCACGCGCCGCTTCACCTATGCCTTGGGCGACAACATCGGCCCCGACCTGGACATCCCGGCGCCCGATGTGAACACCAACCCGCAGATCATGGCCTGGATCGCGGACACCTATTCCAGCACCAAGTCGCCCGCCACGCGCTTCGCCAACCTGCACGTGGTGACCGGCAAACCGCTGGGCGCCGGCGGACTGGAAGGCCGTGACCGCGCCACCGGCTTCGGCGTGGTGGCCACGTTGAAGGCCTGGTCCAAGCGCACGGGCAAGCCCCTGCAGGGCATGCGCTACATCGTGCAGGGCTTCGGCAACGTGGGCTACTGGACCGCGCACTTCCTGGCCAAGGAAGGGGCCGTGCTCATCGCCGTGCAGGACGCCAGTGCCACCATCCACAACGTGAACGGCATCGATCCCGAGGACCTGAACCGCCACGTGGAGGCCAACAACCGGAGCGTTTCCGGCTACGCCAAGGCCGGCACCATGGCACCCGAGGAGTTCTTCGGACTGCCCTGTGACATCGTGGTGCCCGCCGCCCTGGGCAACCAGATCACCGCGGCCAATGCGGGCAGCATCAAGGCCCACGTGGTGGCCGAAGGTGCCAACGGTCCCACGGACACCGAAGGCGAGGCCATCCTGCGCGCCAACGGTGTGGACATCATCCCCGACATCCTCTGCAACAGCGGCGGCGTGATCGGCAGCTACTACGAGTGGTTGCAGAACAAGCGCAGCGAGATCTGGAAGATCGACCAGGTGCTGGGCATGATCCAGGACAAGATCGACACCGCCTTCGAGCAGGTGGTGAACACCGCCGAGGAGTTCAAGGTGAACTGGCGCGACAGCGCCTACATCGTGGCCCTGCGGCGCCTGGAGAAGACCTACAAGGAACGTGGCATCTTCCCGTAGCATGCAGCACCTGGGTGTACTGAAAGAAAGCGAGCGCCGCCGGTTGGTGGCGCTCGCCCCCGCGGGGGTGAAACGCCTCTCGGCCCAGCTGCGCGTGAGCGTGCAGCGCGGTGCCGGCAGGGCGGCTGGCTACTCCGACGAGGCCTATGCGCAGGCGGGCGCCACGCTGGTGGAGCACCGCGACGAGATCCTGCGCGGATGCGACCTGGTGCTGGGGCACGACAGCCATTACCGCGGCGAGGATGTCGGCGGGCCGAAGACCTTCATCGGTTTCCTCAACGTGCTGAACGACCGCGATGTGGTGGACCACTACCGCAGGCCCGGCATCACGCTCCACAGCCTCGACCTGATCCCACGCACCACCCTGGCGCAGGCCATGGACGTGCTCTCATCGGTGGCCTCCATCAGCGGCTACCAGGCCGTGCTGCTCGCCGCCGAGCGCTCCCTGGCCACCGTGCCGATGATCACCAGCGCCGGCGGCACCCTGCGTCCCGCGCGCTTCCTGATCATGGGTGCCGGTGTGGCGGGCCTGCAGGCCATCGCCACCGCGCGTCGTCTGGGCGCCATTGTGCGTGCCTATGATGTACGTTCCGCCTCGCGCACCGAGGTGGAGAGCCTCGGCGCCACCTTCATCGAGGTGGAAGGCGCCGTGGAGGACCGCAAGGCGGGCGGCTATGCCGTGGAGCAGACCCCTGAGCACCTGGAGCGCATCCGGCAGGTGATCCACGCGGAGGCCTCTCAGGCCGATGTGATCATCACCACCGCCAAGATCCCCGGGCGCAAGGCCCCCCTGCTGATCACCGAGGACATGGTGCGCGGCATGAAGCCCGGCGCCGTGGTGGTGGACCTGGCCGCGGCCACCGGCGGCAACTGCGCGCTCACCGAGCCGGACTCCACCGTGATGTACGACGAGGTGACCATCCTGGGCCCCACCGCCATCGAGTGCGGTTGTGCCCACTCCACCTCCTTCCTGCTCTCCAACAACTACACCACCTTCATCGAGCACCTGCTGAAGAACGCGGAGAACCCGGCCGATGAGATCCTCAAGGCCACCCGCGTGGTGGAGAACGGCGAAGTGGTGAACGCACGCTACCTCGGCAACTGACCCACTCACATCCACATGGACTTCACCTACCACATCACGGGGATCGACGGTCTCTTCATCCTGGCCATGAGCCTGCTGCTCGGCTTCGAGGTGATCAAGAACGTGCCCGCGGTCCTGCACACGCCGCTCATGTCCGGCTCCAACGCCATCAGCGGCATCATCCTCTTCGGCGGGCTCATCCAGCTGATGAGCACCCCGCCCGACCGCATCTGGGTGCTGCTCTTCGCCTCCATCGCCGTGCTGCTCGGGGCCATGAACATCTCGGGCGGCTTCTTCGTCACGCACCGCATGCTCTCCATGTTCCAGGTGAACAAGAAGAAGGCGCCGAAGAACCCCTGATCCACCCGCATATCCATTCATCGTTGCGCCGGTGTTGACCGGCCCACTCCACCCATCCCGTCCTCCATGGAATTCCTCTTCCTCATCGCCACCATCGGTCTCATCCTCGGCCTGAAGTTCATGGGCGACCCGGCACGTGCCGTGCTGGGCAACGCCGTGGCCGCCCTGAGCGTGGTGGTCGCCCTGATCGGCGTCACCATCAAGTCGTACGACCCCGCCGCGGGTGCCGGCACCTTCAACATCGTGCTGGTGGTGTGCCTGCTGGCCGCCGGCGGCCTCATCGGCCGGGTGATGGCCATGCGCGTGCCCATGACCGGCATGCCGCAGCTGGTGGCCATGCTCAATGGCTTCGGTGGCCTGGCCGCCGTGGTGATCGCGCTGATCGAAGGCATCGCACACCCCATTGGTGATGACATGCGCACCACCGGCGGCCTGCTGCTGCTGAGCGCCGTGTTCGGCGGTGTGGCCTTCACCGGAAGCCTGGTGGCGCACTCCAAGCTGGAGGGCAAGAAGCTGCCGAAGGCCAGACCGGTGCACATCCAGGCCGCGCGGGCCCTGCTGTGGTCCATGGTGGCGCTGTTCGCCGTGTACATGCTGGCGCCCACGCCCATCATGCCCTTCACCACCCTGCTGGTGATCATCGCGGTGCTCTCGCTCATCTACGGCGCCCTCTTCACCCTGCCGATCGGTGGCGCCGACATGCCGGTGCTCATCTGCTTCCTGGTGGCCCTGCACGGCCTGGTGGCCCTGCTGGCCGGCATGTTCTTCCACGACACGGTGATGCTCATCGGCGGGGTGCTGGTGGGGGCCACGGGCTCCCTGCTCACCGTGGCCATGAGCAAGGCCATGAACCGCACCCTGCGCAGCGTACTGGCCGGCGTGATCAAGCGCGACACCGGCACCAGCGACCGCGAGCAGGACATCCGCCCGATCAGCGCGCCGGAGACCGCCTCCCTGCTGGCCTTCAGCAAGCAGGTGGCCATCGTGCCCGGCTATGGCATGGCCGTGAGCCAGGCCCAGGGCGTGTGCCAGGAGATGCAGGTGATGCTGGAGCGCATGGGCGCCACCGTGCATTACATCATCCACCCCGTGGCGGGCCGCATGCCCGGGCACATGAACGTGCTGCTGGCCGAGGCCAACGTGGACTATGACAAGATCATCGCCATGGAGGACGTGAACGACGTGATGGACCGCTACGATGCGGTGCTGGTGATCGGCGCCAACGACGTGGTGAACCCCGCCGCGGAAACGGACCCCAACTCCTCCATCTACGGCATGCCCATCATCCGGGCCTACGCCGCCAAGCAGGTCATCGTGCTGAAGCGCGGCATGGCCACGGGTTACTCCGGGGAGATGAACCTGCTCTTCGACCGCGCCAACTGCCGCCTGCTCTTCGGCGACGCACGCTCCAGCCTGCGCGCCATCATCGACGAACTTAAACGCATCTGACCATGGAGAACCCCCGCCTGATCGTTTCCGAGAAGGAGCGCGACCTGATGCGCTCCTGGATCATCGGACATACCGCCCCCGACATCCAGGTACGCAACAGCCTGGACCGTCTTTACAAGGAACTGGATACCGCCGACGTGCGCAAGGAGGAGGACATGCCCCACGATGTGGTGCGCGTGTGCAGCATCGTGGATGTGGGCATGCCCGCCGGCCGCAAGAACGGCCTTCAACTGGTGATGCACGCTGATGCCGACCTCAAGCAGAACAAGCTCTCGGTGCTGTCCGTGCTCGGCTCGGCGCTGATCGGCTACCGCCAGGGCGCCCACATCGTGTGGAAGCTGCCCCAAGGAGACCAGACCATCACCTTGGAACGCGTGGACAACTCACGCTGCGACATCAGTGCCCTGAAAGCCTGACCACGGGGCCACTAAAGGAACGGCCGCTGCGCCCCCTGCAGCGGCCGTTCCTTTTGTGGCCCGCTCACAGATCTTAACACCCGCTCCCCAGGCCAGCGCCTTACGCAAGCGCGACCTTTGCACCATCATCATCCCCGGATCAGGAACGACCATTGCGGCATGCTTGCAATGGTCGTTTTTACACCCGGCAACCCGACACAACCCCGTGCCACCTTCCACTGCCTTCCGCCGCTCCGTTCATCAGTTCCTTCTATCCGTGCCGGTTCTGGGCCTGCTGGGTGCCTGCTCCCCGTCCGCTCCGCCGCCCACACCGGACCGCTTCCCCGTGACCGCCCCCCTGGTGAGCGACACCGCGATCGCGAAGGACTACGTGGCCGAGATCCACAGCGTGCAGTTCGTGGAGGTGCGCAGCCACATCGGGGGCTACATCGAACGGATCCACGTGGATGAAGGACAGCTGGTGAACGCCGGACAGCCGCTCTTCGACGTGAGCAGCGCGGACCGTGGCTTGGAACTGCAACGCGCCAACGCGGCGCTGAAAGTGGTGCAGGCCGAGCTCGCCGCCGCCGAGGTGGAGCTCCGCAACACCGCCGCCCTGGTGCAGCAGAACATCTCCTCACAGGCCGAACTGGACCTGACGCGCGCCCGCGTGGACGCCCTGCGCGCCCGGGTGGAGGAGGCCGCCTCCGCACGCGACCACGCCGCGCTGAACCTGTCCTACTCGCTCATCAAGGCCCCCTACCGCGGCAAGATCAACCGCATCCCGTTCAAGACCGGCAGCATCGTGCAGGAGGCCGATGTGCTCACCACCATCACCGACAACAGCGAGATGTTCGCCTATTTCCACTTGTCGGAGCTGGATTACCTGCAGCTGCGCAACCTGTTCCGCGACACCACCCTGCGCCGGGTGACCCTGCTGCTGACCAGCGGCGAGACCTATGAACACCAGGGCCGCATCGAGGTGGCCGAGAGCGAGTTCGACCGCGCGACCGGCAACATCGCCATCCGTGCGCGCTTCCCCAATCCGGACGGTGTGCTGAAGCACGGCGCCAACGCCAACATCGTGGTGCGCCGTCCGCTGAAGGACGCCCTGATGGTGCCGCAGCGCTCCACCTTCGAGGTGCAGGACAAACTGTACGTGATGGTGGTGCGGCCGGACAGCACCGTGGAACAGCGCGGCATCACCGCTTCATTCCGCCTGCCCGACCTCTACGTGGTGCAGAGCGGCCTGAAGCCCGATGAACGCATCGTGTTCGAGGGCGTGCAACGGCTGCGGCACGATGACCGCATCGTGCCCGCACCGGTGGGCCGGGAGGAGGTGTTGAACAAGATCGGCAACCACTGACCGCGCCGCCATGTTCGCCCGCTTCATCCACCGGCCCGTCCTTTCCATCGTCGTCTCGGTCATCATCGTGGTGCTGGGACTCATCGGCCTGCAGCAGCTGCCCATCACGCAGTTCCCCGACATCGCACCGCCCGAGGTGAACGTGACCACCAACTACACCGGGGCCAACGCCGAGACCAGCGTGAAGGCCGTGGTGACCACGCTGGAGCGCGCCATCAACGGTGTGCCGGGCATGCAGTACATGAACAGCGTGAGCGGCAACGACGGCGAGAGCATCATCCAGATCATCTTCAAGCCCGGCATCGACCCTGACCTCGCCGCCGTGAACGTGCAGAACCGGGTGAGCACCACCCTGGACGAACTGCCCGAGGAGGTGACCAAGAGCGGTGTGGCGGTGGAGAAGGTGCAGAACAGCATGCTGCTCTACATCAACGTGCTGAGCACCGACCCTACGCACGACGAGAAGTTCCTCTACAATTTCGCGGATATCAACGTCCTCAAGGAGATCAAGCGGATCGAGGGCGTGGGCTTCGCCGACATCCTCGGCGTGCGCGAATACGCCATGCGCGTGTGGCTGAAGCCCGACCGCATGCGCTACTATGGCATCGATGCGCAGGACGTGGTGAGCCGCCTGCGCCAGCAGAACGTGGAGGCCGCGCCGGGCAAGATCGGGGAGAGCTCCGGCAAACGGGCGCGCACCCTACAGTACGTGCTGCGCTACACGGGCAAGTTCAACACCCCGGAGGAGTATGCCAACATCGTGGTGCGCGCCACCGACGAGGGCGAGCTCGTGCGCCTGAAGGACATCGCCGATGTGGAGTTCGACTCGCAGGACTACAACGTGCTGAGCAAGGAGAACGGACGGCCCTCCGCCGCCATCATGCTGAAGCAGCGCCCCGGCACCAACGCCAAGGAGGTGATCGACGACATCAAGGCCACCATGGCGCGCATCGAGGCCACGTCGTTCCCTCCGGGCATGACCTACACCTTCAGCTACGACGTGAGCCAGTTCCTGGACGCCTCGATCAGCAGCGTGCTCTGGACCCTGCTCGAGGCCTTCATCCTGGTGGCGCTCGTGGTCTACATCTTCCTGCAGGACCTGCGCAGTACGCTCATCCCGATCATCGCCATCCCGGTGTCGCTGGTGGGCACCTTCTTCTTCATGGACCTGCTCGGCTTCTCGCTGAACCTGATCACGCTGTTCGCCCTGGTGCTGGCCATCGGCATCGTGGTGGACAACGCCATCGTGGTGATCGAGGCCGTGCACGCCAAGATGGAGCGGTCGGGACTCGGTCCGCGGGAGGCCACGGAAGCCGCGATGAAGGAGATCAGCGGGGCCATCATTGCCATCACCCTGGTGATGTCCGCCGTGTTCATCCCGGTATCCTTCATGGAAGGCCCCTCCGGCATCTTCTACCGCGAGTTCAGCCTCACCATGGCCATCTCCATCGTGCTCAGCGGCATCACGGCGCTCACCCTCACACCGGCGCTGTGCGCCTCCTTCCTGAAGAAGGTGGACCACCACGCTCCTCGCCCCGGCCGTCTGGGCCGCTTCTTCACCGGCTTCAACACCTGGTACGACGGCCTCGGCGCCCGGTACAAGACCCTGGTGGGGGCCATCGCCAACCGGCGCACGGTGACCTGGGGCCTGCTGATCGGCTTCTCCGTGGCGGCCGGCCTCACCGGCTCGCTCGTGCCCACGGGTTTCATCCCCAACGAGGACCAGGGCACCATCTACGCCAACATCAACGCACCGAACGGCGCCACCATCGACCGCACCGAACGCGTGGCCGACGAGATCCAACAGGTGGCCGACAGCCTGGACGCCGTGGACAACGTGAGCAGCCTGGCCGGCTACAGCCTGCTCTCCGAAGGCACCGGCGCCACCTACGGCATGAACCTGATCAGCCTGAAGAACTGGGAGGACCGCGCGCAAAGCGACCAGGAGGTGATCGCCGAGCTGATCGAACGCACCAAGCACATCAAGGACGGTGAGATCGAGTTCTTCACCCCGCCGCCCGTGCCCGGCTATGGCAACTCCAGCGGCTTCGAGCTGCGCCTGCTCGACCAGACCGGAAGCGACGACCTCAACGCGCTGCAGCAGGTGGCCAATGACCTGGTGCGCGCGCTGAACCAGCGGCCCGAGATCAACAACGCCTTCACCACGTTCAACGCCAGCTTCCCGCAGTACCTGCTGCACCTGGACATGGACCTGGCCGCCGAGAAGGGCATCACCGTGGAGCACGCGATGAGCACCCTGCAGACGATGATCGGCAGCGAGTACGCCACCAACTTCATCCGCTTCGCGCAGATGTACCGCGTGATGGTGCAGGCCGATCCGGAGTACCGCGCCGAACCCGATGACATCCTGAAGCTCTACCTGAGGAACGACAAGGGCGAGCTGGTGCCCTACAGCACCTTCCTGCGCATCGAGAAGGTGTACGGTCCCGAGCAGATCACACGCTACAACATGTACCCCTCGGCCATGGTGAACGGCCAGCCCGCTCCGGGCTACAGCAGCGGCGATGCGATCCAGGCCATCCGCGAGGTGACGGCGGAGGTGCTGCCCCGCGGCTACGGCTACGACTGGGCCGGCTCCTCCCGCGACCAGGCCAACGCGGGCAACCAGGCCATCATCATCTTCGCCATCAGCCTGCTCTTCGTGTACCTGCTGCTGGCCGCGCAGTACGAGAGCTTCCTGCTGCCGCTGCCGGTGCTGCTGTCGCTGCCCGTGGGCATCTTCGGCGCGCTCTTCTTCCTGCTCATCATGGGGCTGGAGAACAACATCTACGCGCAGATCGCCATGGTGATGCTGATCGGCATCCTGGGCAAGAACGCCATCCTCATCATCGAGTTCGCCACCCTGCGCCACCGCGCCGGCGCCAGCGCGTTCGATGCCGCCGTGGAGGCCGCCAACGACCGCCTCCGCCCCATCCTGATGACCAGCTTCGCGTTCATCGCGGGCCTGATCCCCCTGATGATGGCCAGCGGCGCGGGCAAGATCGGCAACAACACCATCGGCTCCGCGGCCGCAGGGGGCATGCTCTTCGGCACCATCTTCGGCGTGATCGTGGTGCCCGGGCTCTACGTGGTGTTCGCCACCCTGTCCGAC
The DNA here is from genome assembly GCA_963169595.1 of Bacteroidota bacterium. GTDB lineage: Bacteria > Bacteroidota > Bacteroidia > Flavobacteriales_F > PHOS-HE28 > PHOS-HE28. The sequence goes on from CAUJFM010000257.1 coordinate 20,228, forward strand.
CGCCTGAAACGCACCGGCCGCAAGGACGAGATCGCCTTCACCGAAACGCTTTGAGCACCATGGCCCGTATCCACCTTCCCGCCCTGGCCCTCGGTGCCGCCCTCTTCACCGGTTGTGCCTCCCTGGATGATCCGCTGAAGGCCCCGCAGCAGGCGCAGCCTGCATCCTTTGCCGGCACCACCGCCGACACCGCCAACGCCGGCACCACCGACTGGCGCACCTACTTCAACGACCCGCTGCTGGTGCAGCTGATCGACACCGCGCTGACCCGCAACCTCGACCTGCAGGTGGCGCTGCAGCGCGTGGAGATGGCCCGCGCCGGGGCCCGTGCCGCGCGCGGTGCACAGCTCCCCACCGTGGGCCTCAACACCACGGCGGCCATGCGCCGCTTCGGCCTCTACACCATGGACGGGGCGGGCAACATCGTCACCGAGATCCAGCCCGGCAAGCTCATCCCCATCGACCTGCCCGATCTCTACATCGCCCTGCAGGCCACCTGGGAGGTGGACATCTGGGGACGCCTGCGCAACCAGCGCAAAGCGGCCGTTTCGCGCATGCTCGCCAGCCAGGAGGGCGCCCACCTGGTGATGACCAACGTGGTGGCCGACGTGGCCGTGGCCTACTACGAACTGGTCGCGCTGGACAACGAACTGGCCATCCTCCGCGAAACGGTGGTGCGCCAGGAGGAGGCGCTGAACGTGATCGAGCGGCAGAAGGACGCCGGACGCGCGAACGAGCTGGCCGTGCAGCAGTTCGAGGCACAGCTCCTGGGCACCAAGGCGCTGCAGAAGGAGACCGAACAGCGCATCGTGGCCACCGAGAACTTCATCAACCTGCTGCTGGGCCGCTTCCCGCAACCCGTGCCGCGCAATGCCGCCAGCCTGGCGGCGCCGCTGCCCGCCGACCCCGCCGTGGGCCTGCCCGCCCAACTGCTGCGCAACCGGCCCGATATCCGCGCCGCCGAACTGGAGCTGATGGCCGCACGCTTCGACCTGAAGGCCGCGCGCGCCGCCTTCCTGCCCAACCTCAACATCATGGCGGGCTATGGCTACCAGGCCTTCGACCCGGCCCTGCTCTTCGAGAGCCCCGCATCCATTGCTTATCACGCCGTGGGCGGCCTGTTCACGCCGCTGCTGAACCGCAACGCGCTCAAGGCACGCTTCCGCGAGGCCAGCGCCCAGCAGCTCGCCGCTGTGTTCGCCTACCAGCAACGCATCATCACCGGCCATGTGGAGGTGATGAACGAACTGAGCAACCTGGGCAAATTGCGCGAGGCGGGTGACCTGCGCCGTCAACGGAACGACGTGCTGCAGGCCTCGGTGGACGTATCGCGCGAGCTGTACCGCAATGCAAAGGCCGGCTACATCGAGGTGTTGCTCGCCCAACAGAACGCCCTTTCCGCGAACCTGGAACTGGTGGAGGTGCAGAAGCGGCAGCGCTTCGCCCTGGTGGACCTGTACAAGGCCCTGGGCGGCGGATGGACCGATCGGCGTCCGTGATCGTGATGGTGGCCCGGTTGGCCCGTAGGTAAAGCCTGGCACGCCGGCTGGGTGAACGTGGCGCGCGGCGATCAGGCCGCCGCCTCGTGCTCCGGGCAATCGGTGCGCAGCTCGGCCACGGCCAGGTCCATTCCCAACAACTGGCAGTGGTGCCGGCCCTTGCGGTCGCCGCGGTAGTGTGCGCAGGTCCAGCACATGCGTTGCACCTGCACATCACCGCTTTCAAGCAGCGACGCCAGCAGGCGCATCAAGGCCAGCAACAGGGTCTCGCGTTCGTGCAGGGGCAGGGTGGCCAGCGCCTCGGTGAAGGGCCCTCCCGCAGGCAGCCAGCGCCGGCCGGCCGCCGTGAGCCGCAGCGCATGGCTGCGGCCATCGTGCGGATCGGGCTTCCGCAACAGCAGGCCGCGTTCCACCAGGAGCGCCACACTATCGCTCACCGTGGGCCGGGTCACCTGCAGCTCTTCCGCCAACCGCGCCACGCCCACGGGCTCACCGGGGTGGTCGGACACGAAACCCAGGATGCGGATCTGCAGGGGGCTGAGCCCGGCGCCCGTGGCCTGCTGCCAACGCAGGGCGCGCGCCACCTCCCCGATGCGCTCCAGCAACCGGGCCAGGTGCGCATCCAGCGCTTCATCAGCGGCGTGTTCCCGGGCCATGGCCGAAAGGTATCGTGAACAAGGGGACCCGGCACGCACGGCCGGGTCCCCTGCTGTTCAACCGGGCCTCCTCAGCCCTTCACCTCGGCCATGCTCGCGCCGTGGTTGATGTGCAGCACATCGCTGCCGATGACCAGGGCGGGCACGCTCTTCACGCCGGCGGCCTCGGCCTCGGCGATGCGGCCGCGGTCCTGGCCCAGATGAACGTGCTCCACCTCGAACCTGCTGCGGTCCACCAGTTCGGTGATCCGATCCTCCGCGTTGATGCATACCGGGCAACCGGCATGGTAGAAGACTGCCTTTTCCATGTTGTTGGGGTTAGGTATTGATGTGATCGGGCGGGGGACGTCCTTCCCGGGGACAAATATAGTTAGGCTTCCTTACCTTTGGTCCGCACCGACCACATCCCGATGCGCACGACCCTCCTCCTGACCGGCCTTCTCCTGTGGAGCGGCCTGCATGCCCAACAACGCACGAACATGAACGACAACACGAGAACGGCCGAAGTGGCCGTATGGGACACCTATGTCACCCGCAAGGACGGAAGGGTGATGCACTTCGACATCATCGCACCCAGTAGCCAGCGCGACACGGCCGTGATCCACGGCTACGGACGGGTCTACCTGGAAAGCAAGGGACAAGGCGGACAGTCGCTCACGGCGAAGGAGTGCCGCTTCTGCCACGTGCGCGTCTTGCAGCCCAAGTGGGATGCGGACATCCGCCGCCAGGGCTACTTCATCCTGGAGATGGAGAACTGCGACTGAACGGCCGCCGTTACGCCCCCAGCGGCTCGAACCGCGCCTGGAAGAAGCGCAGGTACTTCGGCTCGTAGGTCATCCGCAGGCCGGTGATGCGGTCGCGGCGCTCATACACGCGTTGCACGCTCTCGGCCACCACGTCCATGTGGGCCTGGGTGTACACGCGGCGCGGGATGGTGAGGCGCACCAGCTCCAGCTCGGGGTAGCAGTGATCGCCGGTGGTCTTGTCGCGGCCGGCGCTCACGATGCCGCGCTCCATGGCGCGCACCCCACTGTCGATGTATAGCTCGGCGGCCAGTGCCTGCGCGGGGAAGGCGGTCTGCTGCAGGTGCGGCAGGAAGGCCTTTGCATCCAGGAAGATGCCGTGCGTGCCCACGGGCCGTACGATGGGGATGCCCATGTCGATGAGCTTCTGCCCGAGGTAGAACACCTGCCCCACCCGCGCGCGGATGTGGTCGTCCTGCACGCTCTCCTCAATGCCGATGGCCATGGCCTCCATGTCCCGTCCGGCCAGCCCGCCGTAGGTGTGCAGTCCTTCGTAGATCACCACCCTATTCCGCGCCTCCTCGAACACATCCCACTCATTGGTGGCCATGAAGCCGCCGATGTTCACCAGCGCGTCCTTCTTGGCGCTCATGGTGGCGCCGTCGGTGAGCGCGCAGATCTCCCTCACGATCTCCGCCACGCTGCGATCGGCCTGTCCCGGCTCCAGCAGCTTGATCATGTACGCGTTCTCGGCCACGCGCGTCATGTCGTGGATGATGCGGATGCCGTGCTTCGCGGTCAGCTCCCGCAGGGCCTTCAGGTTGACCAGGGAGATGGGTTGCCCGCCGGCCATGTTCACCGTGGTGGCGATGGAGACGTAGGGGATCTTTTTCGCGCCGTGCTCGTCGATGACGCGCTGCAGCTTGGCGAGGTCCACGTTGCCCTTGAAGGGGAAGGTGCTCCGCGGATCGTGCGCCTCGTCCACGATGATGTCCACGAAGGTGCCGCCCGCCAGCTCCTGGTGGAGCTTGGTGGTGGTGAAGTACATGTTGCCGGGCACGATGTCGCCGGGCTTGATCAGGATCTGCGAGAGGATGTTCTCGGCGCCGCGTCCCTGGTGGGTGGGCACGAGGTATTTGTAGCCGTAGAACTTCTTCACCGCCTCCTCCAGGTGGTAGTAGTTGCGGCTGCCGGCATAGGCCTCATCACCGAGCATGAGCCCTGCCCATTGGCGGTCGCTCATGGCGCTGGTGCCGCTGTCCGTGAGCAGGTCGATGTAGACCAGCTCGGAGGGCAGCAGAAAGGTGTTGTAGCCCGCTTCCTCAATGGCCTTCACACGTTGTTCACGCGTGGTCATGAAGAGGGGTTCGACCATCTTGATCTTGAAGGGCTCGGCCCAGGATGTCTTGTGCATGAGGTTCGCAGGTGTTCGGTCGTTGTCAGGCCACGGGCTGGGCATCGGGAAGGAGCAGCGCGCGCACCTCGTCGGCCTGGTGCTCCAAGGCCGCGCGGAAGCGTTCCGCATCCTGGGCCGCATCGGCGAAGGCGCTCTGCACCAACGCGCCATAGTGCCGCATGCCCTCCAACAGGTTGTCCCGGAAGGTGGTGAGGCGGCGGCGTTGCTTCGCGTTCATCTCACTGGCGCAGCGCTCCAGTTCGCGCTTGTAGTGGTCCACGTAGAGCCCCAGCTCCTTGATGAACATGTGAGGCCGCTCCACCCCCGCCAGCAGGTCGGTGCGTCCATAGATGTGGTCCACCATGGTGCGCAGGGACACCACCTGGCTGAAGTAGGCGGTGTTGGGTCCCGGACAGATGGCCACGGCCTCCAGCTTGTGGGCAGGCGAAAGCCCGGCCTTCAGCAGCGCACCGGCACCCAACCCTTCGCACAGGCAGTCCTTGTCCATGACGGCCGCCTCTTCGCGGGCCAGCGCAACGGGATCGGTGAGGGTGGCGCGCAGCTGCTGCAGCTTCAGGTGCTGGTACTGGCGCGAGGCGGTGCAGATGGGCCGCTCGGTGAACTCGGTGTTGCTGCTGAGGAACTCCTTGTAGCACGGGCTGCCCGGCCGTCCCTTGGCGATGCGGGCCAGCCGCTGCTGCTCCGAGCTGCTCGGCCTGAAGTTGTGGAAGGGCACGCCCAGCGGCGAAGCGTTGCTGAGGAAGAAGTCCTCGGGGCATGCGTGGGTGAGCTGAACCAGGGTGGCCTCGTCCACGTTGGTGGCCTCGGGCACCAGCAGGAAGGGACTGCCCCAGCCGGTGCCGTCCAGCGCGTAATGCTCGCGCAGGAAACGGTCCTCCGCCGCCGTGCCGATGCCGCCCTGTGCGGTGATGCGCTGTGGTGGCAGTTCCAGGAACACCGCCTTGCCCTGGCCCGCCAGCACCTCGTTGCAGGTGGTGTACAGCTCCCGGGCCAGCGCGCTCCGGTGCTCGGCGAAGTCCTGCAGGATCGGCCCCATCAGCAGGCCGTCCGTTGCGAAGGCATGCCCGCCGCAGTTGAGGCCCGATTCGATCCGGAACTCGGACACCCACACGCCCTTCTTCGCCAGCAGGCGCCCCTGCACCTGGGCCGAGCGCAGGTCGCTCACCTTGAGGATGACCTTCTTGCGCAGCTTCCCCTCCGCATCGGGCAGGAAGTCGGCGAACTGCGCGATGTAGTTGTAGAGCCTGGGGTTGTAGCCCGCGCTGAGCACCACGGCGGAGCTGAGCGTGCTGTTGGCGAAGCCGCGGAACGCGGCCATGGCATCGCAGAACTCATCGGGCAGTGGCACGCCGTCCGGTCCGTAATTCGTGGGATCGATCTTGGCCATGATGTTCACATCGATGGCACCCGGCGTGATGCGTGCACGCAAGGCCTCCTCCGCCGTCTCGCGCTCGGGGCCCGGCGCCATGCTCATCACCTGGCGGTACTGCTCCTGCAAGGGCGATCCCGGCGGCAACAGCTCGAAGTACAAGGCGCTCTCCGAACCGGGCGCCAACGGCGTGGCCCGCACCCGCGCCGTGTTGCGCTCCACCAGCCGCTGCAACAGGTCCAGGTAGGCCGTGATGCGCCGCGCGCGGTGGTCGGGGGAAGGCTTGGGGATGGCCTCGTAGGGCTCGTCGTTCAAGGTCGCGTGGTGCGCACGCATCCGTTCGATGAGCTCGTCCTCGATGATGGACACCACGGACGAGATGCCGAGATGGGCCACCTTCAACGGGGTGTCGATGGTGTAGCCCAGCCCCATGACGGGGATGTGGAAGCTGTGCATCGCTTCCGTTGGTCCTGGCTGTTGCGGCCGTTCAGTGCGCGTGGTCGGGTTCATCGGATGGCCGTGGTCAGGGAATGATCATGTGCTGCACGCCGCTCTTTGCGCGCGGGCCGGTCGTCGTGGCGGAAATGAGCCCCTACGGGCACCGGCTCCTCCAGGGCCGCTTCGGTGATGGCGCGTGCCGTGGCGAGCAGGTCGCGCAGGTCCACCACCCGGATACCCCAGCGGCGGCGCAGCCAGATGGTGCGCAGGTGGCGTTCGCAGCGTGCGATGGAGCGCAGCGCGGTGCGCAGGCCCTCCGTGGTGCGTTCCAGGCCCACATGGGTGATCATGGCGTGGTGCAACGCGGCGAGCAACTGGTCCACGCTCTCCGGGTCCTGGCGGGAGAGCTTCACGCCCACCTCGCGATCGGCCGGCAGGTCATGCTGCGGAAGTGGCCGTGCGCGCAACGCCTGCACCGCATGGCCGGGCACCACCAGCGCCTCCAGCAGCGAGTTGGAGGCCAACCGGTCGGCGCCGTGCATGCCTGTACCTGCACATTCGCCCAAGGCCAGCAGACCGGCCAGCGCGGTGCGGCCGGCACCATCCGTGGCGATGCCACCGCACAGGTAGTGCGCGGCCGGGGCCACGGGCAGCCGATCGCGGCCGGGCACCAGCCCGCGCTCCTCGCACCAGCGGTCGATCGCGGGGAACTCCAGCGCGAACCGCGCCATGCCTATGGGGCCGGCATCCAGCCAGGCATGCGGCCGGCCGCTGCGCACCAGCTCCTGGTGCAGGGTGTGCGCCACCACATGGCGGGGTGCCAGGTCGCCCATGGGGTGTACGTCCTCCATCAGCGGCGTGCCATCGTGGCGCAGCAGCCGCGCTCCCGCACCGCGCACGGCCTCGCTGATCAGGAAGGCCTGTCCGGGTTCGCCGGTGTGCAGTGCCGTGGGATGGAACTGCACGAAGGCCATATCCCGCAGCGGCACACCGGCACGCAGGGCCATGGCGATGCCATCCCCCGTGGCGGTGGTGGGGTTGGTGGTGGTGGGATAGACCTGCCCCACGCCGCCGGTGGCCAGCACCACCAGGTGAGCGCGGAGCTCGCAGAGCATGCCGTCCTCCAGGCGCAGGACCTGCACACCGGTGCAGCGCGGCGCACCGCCCTCCTCCTCCACCAGCAGGTCCAGCGCACGCATGCCTTCCACGCGCTCAATGGCGGGATGCGCCCGGGTGTGCGCATCCAGCACGCGCACGATCTCCGCGCCGGTGCGGTCCGCATGGTGCACCACGCGGGCACGGCCATGGCCGCCTTCGCGCGCCAGCCGCAGCTTGCCGGCCGCATCGCGGTCCAGTTCGGCGCCCAGCGCCAGCAGCTCCTCCACCACGCGCGGCCCTTCGGCCACCACGGCGCGCACCACGGCCTCATTGTTGCGTCCGCCACCGGTGCGCAGGGTGTCCTGCACATGGGCCTCCACGCTGTCCGTGGCATGCAGGGCCGCCGCCAGGCCGCCCTGGGCCAGCTGCGAACTGCTGCTCGTCATGGGCGCCTTCAGCAGCAGCCGCACGCGCACGCTACCGGGCTCAGCGGCGTTCACCAAGCGGTGGGCGAAGGCCATGCCGGCGATGCCCGCTCCCACCACGATCACCTCCGTGCGCAGCTTCATCCCAGGGCCAGCATGCGCCGCAGCGCGCGCTCCGCCCCCTCGCGCACATGCTCGGGCAGCACCACCTCGGGGC
>CAUJFM010000258.1 GCA_963169595.1 Bacteroidota bacterium
CAACTGGAACCTCTGGGTCTCGCATTGGGGTGACCAGCGGATCCACGACCGATGGAGCCTGCACACGGAGCTGCATTGGCGGCGCGCTGACCTCGGCACCAACTGGCAACAGTTGCTCGTGCGCCCTGCGGTGAACTTCCACCTGAACGACCAGGTGCTCTTCACCCTAGGCTACAGCTACTACTTCAACTACCAGTACGGCGACCACCCGATCCGATTCCAGAACTGGGAGCACCATCTGTACCAACAGGTTCAGCTCACACAGCCGATCGGTCGGGTCAAGTTCCAGCACAGGTTCCGGATGGAGGAACGCTACATCGCCCAGCTGGCGCCCTCGACTTCCGACCCTTCCATGGGCGAATTCGATCGGTACACCTACCAAAGCCGGTTCCGCTATCGGGTCTGGCTCACGGTGCCGCTGGGCGGCCACCAGAACGTGGAGCCCGGCGTCTGGTCGTTCAACCTCTACGACGAGGTGTTCCTGAACTTCGGTGATGACCGCCGGATGGACTTCATCCACCAGAACCGCCTTTCCGGGTTGATCGGCTACCAGGTGAGCAAGCCGTTCAGCATCCTGGCCGGTTACCTGTACCAGACCATCCAGCGGCCGGGAGCGGCACAGGGGGCGGACCTCATGGAACTGAACTCCACGATCCACCTAGCCTTGGTCTACAACGCGGACCTGCGGGCCCGCAGGCCGACCGCACAGCCATGAATGCCGAAGCCCGCCTTACGGGGCGGGCTTCGTAGTCTCCGACCTCCCGGCTTACGGACCGGGACAGGGGCTTTCAACGCCGCTGGGCTCGTGCCCCCTGTGGTCAGGTGTCCTTTCTGGTCTGCTTACCCAGACCTACGCATATAACGCAATGGCCGTGCCGAATGTTGCATGGTGCATCACATCACGGCCTCCCCCTTCAGGAACATGACGAAAATGAAGGTCATGAGGAAGTGATGGAGCAGGAGCAATCCGGTGACGATGGTGAGGACCGTCTTGCCGCTGGAGGAAAGCTCCGGAAAGAGCTTCTTGTTGTTCATGGCAATGATCGGCAAGGGGACCGTCGCAAGCAGGAAGGTGATCGCGAGGGTCTTGAAGAGGACCACGTTGTCCATGAGGCCGAAGAACAAATGGGCATAGTAGAACAGGAAGCCCAGAAAGGAAAGGAGCCCCAGTCGAACAAAGAGCCGTGCCTCTGTGACCATCCGTTGCTTGGTATCCATGGTAGTAGACGCAGACCTTGAACGAGGTTGCGTGAGGGCGGGTTTCAACAGTGGCGGTCACCGTTGATCAAGGACCCAAGCCGACCAAAGACCGGCTGCACTTGTGACCACTCCAGCCACGAACCACCCCCAAGGAAAAGGACCGGGCACATAGTTGTCAATGACAGTGGACATGGACGCCTGGTGCGGTCCATCAGCAACCATGAACCCGCTCGTGCCAAGGCCTTGGGTGACCGGGTCCATCATGAAGGAGGTCAGGAACAGGCCAACTGCCGCGAACAGCAGCACCCACGTCCTGAGGCCGGGGCGCCAGTGCGCATCCAAGGCACGCTTCTTCAGAATGATGATGGCCAGTGCGATGAGGCCCAAGGACACCACGCATGGAGCCCACACCGGACCGACCCAGGGCACGGGCAGCAGGAAGAGGAGATCGGGCTCCGACCAGGTCGCAGGCCAGTCCAACAGCACCTTGAGCCAGATGTAGTAGAACAGGTCCCATACGCCGAACCCATAGCAGAACCAGGCGAAACGCTCCAACGCGGTCCGCACCATCACGGCACCCACCGTCCAAAGCATGATCATCGTGGCGACCTCGCGCCAGATCTCGGTGGTCACCACCACACCGGTCATCGGCCGCAGGGGAAAATGGAAACCATCCGGATAGTACAGGGCCCGGAGGTAAACCACCACCGCGCTTTCCAGAAAGGCCATCGCCATGAAGAAGAGCGTGGCATAGGTCCAGCGTTCGGTCGTGGTCCTCATGGCGTCAGGGGGAAAATGTCGGCCACCAGACCGCGATGGTCGCTACCGGGGATATCGCATAGGGCCAGCGCCGAGTAGCCCATACCGGGCGACAACAGCACATGGTCCAATGGGATCAGGGCGAACGGCCCCATCGCGGGCCAGGTCCTTGCGGATGGCGGGACCACGGGGCGCGAACCCGAACCAACGCACAGTGCCCGGAACGCCTCATCCCAATGAACGGTGTTCAGATCGCCCACCAACACGGTGGGCAGAGGGCTGTCAGTAAGCAGCATGGACAACTCCCGGAGTTGCGCATTCCGTCGTTGATGGTGGCGCAGGCTCGTGGGTGATGTGGCGTGCACCACCAAGAGGCGGACCCGTTGTTCACCCGCAGGCACCACCGCTTCGATGAACGGCGTCCCTTGGACCTCCACGGTGGTCACCTGCTGGAACGGCCGGCGGCTGAACAGAGCAATGCCGTAGCAGTCCGACCGAGGGACCACATGGTGGAACGGATATGTCCTGCCCAGGTCATCGATCAACGCCGCGGCCCACGCTTCGTCCACCTCCTGGACGGACACCAGTTCCGCGTTGGTGGCACGGATCGCATCGATGACCTCGGACCGCTGGCGGTTCGGCTGCAGCACATTGAAGTGCGCCACGCGGAGCCCATATTCCAAGTGGGTCGTTGGCGCCAGCGCCGGCACCTGGGTATGGACGAGGATGATGACCGCGGCCAAGTTCGAAGAGCCCATGCCCCACCACCACCGGCGCCACAAGCACCACAGCGAGACCAACAGCAGGGCCCAGGCCCCGATGCGCATGCCCGAGCGGACAAGCATGGGCAGATAGGCATCGGGTGCGAAGGTGAGCACGCAGGTCACGGCGAGCAGGACGGCCGCCAGTTGCAGTTCACGATGATCGGTGTGCATCGGGTATCTCATGAAGGGTTCGTTACCGGACGCTCGAGCCGCTTGATCAGGGAAAGCACGCGCCAAAGCGGCAAGGCTCCGACCACACCGAAGGAGGCATCCACACAGCGCCAGAAGAAGGGTATGCCACGCACCGGTGCCCACAGGAAGGCCAATGGCAGCACGAGCAGGCAGCACCAAAGGCCCCATTCGATCACCCAGCGGTTGCGCACCGGATCGCGCAGCGGACCGATGAACGCGATGCCGATGACCACATGGGCGAAGGCGAGCCAGTCGGTGCCATAGAACAGAAAAGCGTGCTTTGCCCCCACTTCCGCAATGGCCTCTGCGCTGCGCTGTGCCCATGCGTGCCAAGGGCCCGGCCAGCCCACGGTGAGCTCAGCCAGCCACGCGGTACCCCATTCCAGCGGCACAGCGGTGAGGCCGCTGAACCACAGGGCGCCAATGAAGAACCAGATCCAGATGCGGATCTCGCGGCGGATGCAGCGGTGATCGTTGATGTTCATGCTCAGGTGATCGAATGCGCAGGCCGAAGGACCTTGTCCGCAGCGGCCGGCCTCGGTTCCCGGATCCCCACCTTGGCCAGGATGGCTTCGAGCACCGGCAGCATCTCGTTCAGGTGTCGGGTCTTGATCAGGAAGTTCCACACCGGTTCGAACTTCTTCCAGCCCGCCGTGTAGGCGAAGTGTTTCAGCATATGCTTCGCACTGTCGTGCCGCAAGCTGGCCCGAACGATGTTGGGCCAGGAGTAGAACTGGCGGTAGGCCCACCAGTAGCCCGCCTCGAGCTGCTCGGGTGAAAGCTTGGCGGGCCGGTACACCACGTGACGTGTATCGTACTTGTCCCAATCGCGCGTCACCAGGCGGCCCTGTGCTTCCATGTCGCTGTACAAGCGGGTGCCGGGATAAGGCGTGAGGACATGGTAGGTGCTGGTGGTGATCGCATTGCGCACCCCCCATTCAACCGTGCGGGCAAACACATCCGGACCGTCATCATCGAGCCCGAAAACGAAGCTGCCGTTGATCATCACGCCATGGTCATGCAGGCGTTGCACAGCGGCCTCGTAGTCGCGCTGCAGGTTCTGCTTCTTGTTACTCTGCCTCAGGTTCTCCGGACTGAAGGTCTCAAAGCCCACGAAGAGGCTGCGCAGTCCGGCATCAGCGGCCTTGCGCAGGAGGTCACCCCGCAGGACGGAGTCGACGGTACCCGCCGCCTGCCACACACGGTCCATCCCCTTCATGCCCTCAAAGAGCGCCGTGGCGAAACGCACATTACCGAGCAGGTGGTCGTCCAGGAAGTACAGGTGCCGTCCGGGGAGCCTGTCGATCTCGGCCAGCGCAGCGTCCACGGCCTGCGTATAGAAGCCCTTGCCTCCGCTGAAGAACGCATCCTTGTAGCAGAAGTCGCAGTGATGCGGACAGCCACGCGACACCACGATGGAGTTGGGCACGAGGTACCGTTCACGCTTGATCAGGTCCCGGCGCACCGGAGGTATCCCCTCCAGGGTCCGCACCGCGCTCTCATAGCGCGGCTTGGTGCTTCCCGCCCGGAAGTCCTTCAGAAAAGCCGGGAACGTGTGCTCACCCGGCCCCAGGAAGATGCTGTCCGCATGCGGTGCCGCTTCCTCCGGCAATGAGGTCACGTGCAATCCGCCCAGGCATACATAAGCGCCCTTGGCCCGGTAGTGATCGGCGATGGCATAAGCCCGGTAAGCGTTGGTGATATAGACCTGGATGACCACGAGGTCCGGCTCATCATCCAGGCACAGGCGCTCGACATGCTGGTCCTGCAGGTCCACCTCGTCCTCGGGGTCGAGGTTGGCGGCAAGCGTGGCCAAGCCCAATGGCGGGAACAAGGAGTACTTGATCGGTCGCCAGAAGGGGCTCTCCGCCTCGGCCAGGGTCGGCAGGATCATCTTCACCTTCATGGCTCAACGCATATCAACTGCGGACGTTGTACACGGGTGGCCAACCTCCGCCATGGTAGCGGGCCCAGTTGGGTGTTGGTCGGCCGCAGCCAGTCCGGCCTGCTTCAAGGTCGCGTGCGTGCGGTGGTCCGCCCAGGTCCAGCTCCGCCAGTCCTGCTCTTCGACCCTGAACAGGAAGCGCTCCCGTTTGCGGTCCAGTGCCGCCCTGAACTCCTCCGGGTCCAGATGCTCCACCCAGCGCACGCGATTGGTGCGGTGTCTGGCCATCTGGGCCTCCACCTTGTCGAAGTTGGCGTAGATCAGGGGCAGGACCTTGTCGCTCATGGCTAGGTAGTTGTCGATGTCGATCTCGCCGGGATTGTCGTGACGCAGGTTGAAGCGTACGATGCTGCTATCCCAGTCCACGCATGAAGCCCCCACCATCACCACGAACATGGCCCAGGCGTTCACCCGCACCAGGTAGAAGAAGCTGCGCCGCTCGCGGACCTTGATGTACAGCGTGACGAGGCCGACCAGGACCAAGGCGAGGAAGACGATGACCCCGATGCGCTTGTAGGCCAGGCCGTGGAAGGAGATGTAGTGGTAGTTGCGCAGGAAGACGGAGACCCCGAGAATGAAGTTCTGGGCCACCCACAGCAGCGCGAGGCGCTTGAGGTCCCTGTTCCGCACAAAGAAGTTCTGGTTGCCGCGGAAAAGGTGCAGGATCACCACCATGCTGAGCAGGATGCTCCAGATGAGCGCCCAGGTCCCCTCGTGGACGAACTGCTTCAGGCTGAAGTCGGCCGGCACCGTGAAACCGAACCACACCCAGTTGATGTCGATGATGTTCACCACCAACAGGAGCAGGTTCACGATGACCAGCAACACCACCCCCATGCGACGTTCGCGCTCCAGCGCGTTCATGGACAGTGGTGCCAGCCAGTGCGGGCGGCGCACACGGCTCCGCAACAGGTGGTCCGTCCAGCGCTGCTCCCATTGCAGCACCAACGGATGCACATGGCTCCGCAAGAGCGCAGCGCAGCACAGCAGGGCGAA
>CAUJFM010000259.1 GCA_963169595.1 Bacteroidota bacterium
CCGAGCAGGTGCGCCATGTCGCCGTTGAAGCTGGTGCGCGTGACGCCGAACTGGTCCAGCAAGGCACTGGTCGAGGTCTGCGTGTACGGGCTCGGCACATCCCACACGAACACCTCGGAGAGGGTCACGTCGATGCCATCATTGGCGAAGAGGATCGCGCTCTGGTTGAAGAGCCCGGTCACGTAGTTCACCGCATTGACCACCGACCCCTTGTTCTGGAAGATGTCGTAGTTCACCTCCCAGTAGTAACGCACGCAGCGGATGGTCTTCGGTGCACCATCCAGTCCCAGCTTGCTTCGCTCGTAGCCACCGGCATCGTCCGGTGTATCACAGGTGGTCGTGGAGGCGATCAGCAGGTCGCGCTCATGGTAGAGCACATGAAGTCCTTCCGAGTCGTCCTCGAAGCGACCGATCACGCGCTCCCCGGAATCATCGCTCAACAAGCCCATCACGCCTTCCGGGAACACGCTGATCGCGGCGATGGACCGTGGGGTGTTCCGGATACTTCCCCGATAATGGATCCCTTCCGAACGTGGCTGGACACCACCGGATGCCGTGCGGACCACAAAGTCATCGGTGGTGATGTCCGTGCGTTCCAGATCAAGGACCACGTCGCCTTCCGCTGTGGGCAGGACCAGGGCCATATGCTCCGGACGCTGGGCCAACAGGGCGGAGACCCGTGTACCATCCATGCGCAACACCGCGGCCTTGGCCAACGCATCCTGCCACCGGGCATCGATGGCCGGTGCGGCCGGCACGATGGCGAACAGGTTCACGGGCTGGAAACGCACGCCCCGATCGCGCAGCTGGTGTATGCGCTCCTCCACGCTGCCTTGGGCGATGAGCATGTGCGTGGCCAGCAAGGCCCAGCTGGTCAATAGCGTGCAGAAGGTCCTGTTCATGGTGCAGCCCGTCCCGAAGGGTCAGGATGCAATGTAGAGGAACGCACAAGCCAGGACCGGTCCACTTCGACCAATCCCAAGGATCCCATCCCGAACGGCCTACTTCAGCCCCCGTTTCACCAGCAGCGGCTCCACGCTCGGGTCGCGGCCCGTGAGGTCACGGTACAACTCGGCCTCGGGCTTGCTGCCCCCCTGGCTCAGCACCGCGGCGCGGAGCTTGTCCCCATTGGCGCGCGTCATGCCACCATTGGCGTTGAACCAGGCGAAGGCATCGGCGTCCATCACCTCGCTCCACAGGTAGGCATAGTAGTTGGCGGCATAGCCGGTCCAGGCGTGGCTGAAGTAGCAGCTGCGGTAGCGGGGCGGCACCTGGGCCACGTCCAGTCCGTACTTCTGCAAGGCGGCCTTCTCAAAGGCGTCCACATCGGTCACCAGCGGGGCATCGGCGGGCAGGCTGTGCCACTCCAGGTCCAGCAGCGCGGCGGCGAGGTACTCGGTGGTGGCGTAGCCCTGGTTGAAGCGGCTGGCCTTGCGGAGCTTCTCGGCGAGCGCCGCCGGCATCACCTCACCGGTCTTCCAGTGCTTCGCGTAGTTGTTGAGCACCTCAGGCACCAGGGCCCAGTTCTCGTTCACCTGGCTGGGGAACTCCACAAAGTCCGTGCTCGTGTTGGTGCCGGAGAACCTCGGGTACTTCTGTGCGCTGAGCATGCCGTGCAGGGCGTGGCCGAACTCGTGGAAGAGCGTGGTCACATCGTCCCAGCTCAGCAGGCAGGGCTGGCCGGCCGCCGGCTTCACGTAGTTGCAGTTCTGGGTGATCACCGGCTGCTGCTCCAGCAGGGTGCTCTGGTCCACGAAGCTGCTCATCCAGGCACCACCGTTCTTGTTGTCGCGGGCGTAATAGTCGCCATAGAACAGGCCGATCACCGTGCCGTTGGTGTCGATGATGTCGAACACCCGCACATCGGGGTGGTACACCGGCATGTCCTTGCGCTCCTTGAAGCTGAGCCCGAAGAGCTTGTTGGCGGCGAAGAACACCCCGTTCTGCAGCACGGTCTCGAACTCCAGGTAGGGCTTCACGGCCGCTTCGTCCAGGTCGTACTCGGCCTTGCGCACCTGCTCCGCATAGAGGTCCCAGTCCCAGGCCTCCACCTGGAACCCGCCTCCCTGCTTGTCCACGATGGCCTGCAGCTTGGCCGCTTCCTTGCGGGCGTTGGCGGCGGCGGCCGGGGCCATGTCGGCCATCAGCTTCAGCGCGCGGTCCGGACTCTTGGCCATCTGATCGTCCATCACGAAGTGCGCCCAGCTGGGGAAGCCCAGCAGCTTGGCCTTCTGCGCACGCAGTTGGGCCAGCCGGGCGATGATGGACTTGTTGTCGAACTCATTCCCACGTCCATTGCGAGCGAGGGAGGCCTTCATGATGCGCTCACGCAGGCTGCGGTCCTTCAGTTCGGCGAGCGAGGGTTGCGTGGTGGTGTTGCGCAGGTCGATCAGCCACTTGCCTTCCTGTCCCTTGGCCTTGGCGGCGGCCGCAGCCGCATCGATGGCCTCGGGGCTCATGCCGTCGAGTTGCTTCACGTCCTCCACCAGGATGGCCGATGCCGTGCGCTCCTTCAGGATGTTGTCCTCAAAACGGGTGGTGAGGTTGGCCTCCTCCTCGTTCAGCTTCCTCCATTGCTCTTTGCCCGCTGCGTCCAGCAGGGCGCCGGCGCGGACAAAGCGGGTGTAGTAGCGCTCCAGCAACCGGGCATCCACGGGCTCCATGGCCATGGCGGCGCGCTGGTCATACACGGCCTTGATGCGGGCGAAGAGCTTGTCGTTCAGCGTGATCGCATCCTGGTGAGCGGCCAGCTTGGGCGCCAGGTCGGCCTTGATGGCCTGCAGGGTGTCGTTCGTGGCGCTGCCGGTGAGGTTGTAGAACACGCTGCTGGCGCGGTTCAGGTCCTGCCCGCTCTTCTCCAGGGCCACGATGGTGTTCTCGAAGGTGGGCGCCTCGGGGTTGTTGGCGATCGCATCGACCTCGGCCAGGTGGCGCTTCATGCCCTCCAGGATGGCCGGGCGGAAATGCGCGTCCGTGATCTTGTCGAACGCAGGCGCTTTGAAGGGCAGGGTGCTGGGCTGAAG
>CAUJFM010000260.1 GCA_963169595.1 Bacteroidota bacterium
CGAAAGACAACATCAACGCCGTCGAGGAATCACCATCCTCCGGGGCCACCTCTTCCAATGCGGATGCGTGCATGCCCTGTAACGCCAGGATCAACGGCTTCGCATTGCGCCCTTCGCGATAGGCCTTCACCACCTCTTCCAGCGCATTGGTGGTCTTGCCCATGGCGCTCACCACGATGAGGAGATCGTCCTGTTTGAACGCCTCCAGCACGCGCGCCACATTGCGCACGCCCTGTGCCTCCTTCACGCTGGCCCCCCCGAACTTGAATACTTTCATTCCCCCCCGTTTGAGTTCACGGCGTGAAGATGCGCAAGGGCCACCGATCTTGGCTCCGTTGCTACATGTTGGCCCCTATGGTACAAGCAACCATCCTTGGGCCGTCAACGTCTTCCCTTGAACCATGGAACCACGCTTTTTATCGCTGTTGGCCGGATTGGCATTGGCCCCCTTCGTCCCTGCACAGGTGCCCATCATCGATTACAGTTTCCTGGCCGTGCCGCCCAGCGTAGAGGCCAACAGCATCGTCGTGCAACCGGATGGCAGGATCCTGGTGGGCGGGGCCTTCACCAACTATGCGGGTAGCGGGAAGAACAACCTGGTGCGCCTGAACAACGATGGTACGGTGGACCCCACGTGGAACCCCGCAGGCAGCGGACCTGGCCACGTGGTACAGGACGTTGCACTGATGCCGGACGGCCGCATCCTCATTGGCGGGGCCTTCACCGCGTACAACGGGCAAGTGGTACAGTTCGTGGCACGCTTGCTGCCCGATGGCACGCGCGACACCGGCTTCAACATACCGGCGAACACGATCAACGGCGCCGTGCGGGCCATTGCGCTGCAGAAGGACAACAAGGTGATCGCCGTGGGCGACTTCTTCGAGTGCTACGGCCACAGCAGCCCGCACATCGCGCGCTTCAACCCGGACGGTTCCATCGACCTGGATTTCGACATGGGCACCGGTTTTAACGACAATGCGCACGATGTGCTGGTCTTTCCCGACCTGCGCATTGCGGTGACCGGTGCCTTCACGCAATACGACGGGAACAACTGCGGGCACATCGCGGTGCTCACCGAGGACGGCCCCTACGACACCAGCGTGCAGAACGACCCCGGGCTTACCGGGGCATCCAGCACGGGCGAGGCCCTGGCGCGGCAACCCGACGGGAAGCTGCTGGTGGCGGGGCAGTTCGGCTATCACAACGGGATGGTGGTACACGGGGTGGTGCGGCTGAACCCCGACGGCACGCGCGACAACAGCTTCAATGCACCGTTCTACCCTTACGCCACCGTGAATGCCATCGCGGTGCAGGATGATGGCCGCATCCTGGTGGGCGGCGAGTACACCGATGCCATGTACAACATCGGCATCACAGGGCCCAACCGGATCACGCGGCTGCTGGCCGATGGCAGCATGGACACGACCTTTGCGGCGGGCGCGGGCGCACTGCCCGCAGCGGGAAGCACCGCGTACATCCGCAGCATCGCCCTGCAGCCGGACGGGCGCATCCTGGTGGGCGGCCGCTTCGGCGCGTTCGATAGCGAGGCACAGTACCAGCAGCTCATCCGCCTGTATCCCGATGCACAGACCGGCGTGGACGACCACATCGGCAGGGACATGCTGCACGTATTCCAGGACCCGTCCACCCGCGAACTCGTGTTGCGCGGCCTGCCGAGCACCAATGGCACGGCGGAGGTGCTGGTCCACGACGGTGCGGGGCGCCTCGCCTTCCGAGCCTCCGTATCCGTGGCCGATCAGCGGGAGTTGCGCTTAGCGCCGCAATTGGGCCTCGGCGTGTACGTGATCAGCCTCCGCCAAGGCAGCTTCCAGGCTTCGGCCAAGCTGCTGGTCCGTTAAGGTCGGCGCAGCAGTGCCTGCATCTGTTCCCTTTCCAGCGTCCCATTCAACCAGCCGTTGTCGAAGGAAGCTCCGAACCGCTCATAGAACCGGATCGCATCGGTGTCCGATCCAGCACCTGCCAGAGCATGCCGCTGTAGTTCTGCTCCACGGCATGGCGTACGCAGGCCACATGACGGGTTCATGGACGCACAGGAAGCCCCCATGCTCGTGCTTTCACGATCGGGCGCATGTTTTAGGTACGAACGTGGACCATCGTGCATGCATTGGGCCACCAGTTTCCAAATGCCACTTGCAGTTTCTTCCGAAAGCCGCGCCAAGCCTGCACTTCCTTCGCGGGTAGCCCGGTTCAACCCGTCTTCCGGTAGTTCAACACCGCCCACGTGTTCAGCACCACCGCCATGCCTGCTATGGCCAGGAAGTTGGGCAGGATGCCCATGAAGCCGCTGCCCTTCAGCATCACCAAGCGCATCACCTCGACCATGTGCGCCACCGGGTTGAAGCGTGTCATCACCTGGGCCCAACCCGGCATGCTGTCCACCGGGGTGAAGAGACCTCCCAACAGGATGAAGATCATCACGAAGAAGAACATCACGAACATGGCCTGCTGCTGGCTGGCGCAATAGGTGGAGACCAGCAGGCCGAAGCCGAGGACCGCGACCAGGTACACCGCGACGAAAGCGTACAACAGCCACACGGAGCCCTGCGGAGCAATGCCATAGACGAACCAGGCGAGCAGGAGCCCGATGGTGAAGACCACCATGGCCATGATCCAGAAGGGGATCAATTTGCCGAGGATGAAATCGCGCTTGCGGATGGGCGTGACGTTGATCTGCTCGATGGTGCCCGTCTCCCGTTCCTTCACGATGTTCAGGGCGCTGAGCATGCCGCCGATCATGGTGACGAGGATGGCGAGGATGCCGGGAATGAAGGCGATCCGATGGTTCCGTTCCGGGTTGAACAGGCCGGAGGAGGTGACGGCGATCGCCTCGTGTGGCGGGTCCGGCGCATAAGTCGCCACTACGGAGCTGTTGAAGGATCTCAGGATGGTGCCGAGGTAGGCGCCGCCCACGCCGGCCTTCATCCCGTTGATCGCGTTCACGGCGATGAACACCTGCTGCACATGCTCCCGCATCAGGTTGCGCTCGAAGCCGGAAGGGACCTGCAGGACCAGGTCGGCGGCGTCGGCCTCCACCAAGGCATAAGCACTGGCGTAGGAGGGCGCATAGTCCACCAGCCGGAAATAGCCCGAGGCGGTGATCCGCTCGAGCAATTGCCGCGACAAGCCGGAGCGGTCCTGGTCCACCACCACCAGGTCGATGTTCTTGATCTCGAAGCTCGCCGCCAGCGGCAGCACGAGGAACTGCATGATGGGCGCCACCAGCGAAATGATCAGGATGGCCTTGTTCCTGAAGATCTGCAGGAACTCCTTTTTGAGCAGGACGGGGAGCACGCGCATGGTTCAGGCCAGTCTGATCTTGAATTTCCGCAGGCACAGCACGAAGAGGAACAGCGTCATTCCCAGCAGCACCGCCGTTTCCCGCCAGATCGCCGAAAAGCCGGCGCCCTTGATCATGACGTCCTTCACGATGGTGTAATACCATTTGGACGGTACGACATTGGCGAGCACCTGCAACGCCACAGGCATGTCCTCGATGGGGAACATGAAGCCGCTGAGGATGACCGTGGGCAGCAACATGCCGATCAGCGAAGCGAACATGGCCGCCTGCTGCGATTCCGTAACGATGGAAATAAGGATGCCGAGCGTGAGGCAGGTGGTGATGAAGAGCGTGCTCTCGCCCAGCAGCAACGGCAGGCTGCCACGGATGGGCAGGTCCAGCACGGTGACGCTCAAGGCCAGGATGGCCAGCAGGTTGATGACCGACAGCAGGAGATAGGGGATCGCCTTGGCCAGGATCACCAGCGCGGGTTTCATCGGCGACACCAGCAGCACTTCCATGGTGCCCAGCTCCTTCTCTTTCACAATGGCCACGGCCGTCATCATTACGCACACCAGCATCAGCACCATGGCCATCACGCCGGGCACGAAGTTGGGCGCGCCGCGCAGTTCGGGGTTGTACAGCATGCGCATCTCCGGCACGATCGCGTAAGGCATCGGCCCGGTAAACCGCGCTTCTCGGGCGTAATCCGAAATGATGGCCCGCAGGTAGCTTTCGATGGTGTTGGACAGGTTGATGTCCGTGGCATCGGTGAGGATCTGCACCGTGTTGCTGCCCTCCCTCACCAGCTTCCGCTCAAAGCCCGAAGGGATCACCAGCGCGGCCTTGATGTCGCCACTTCGGAATGCGTCGGTGATCCGCGATGGCGGCACCTGGTCGCGCACCACCGTGAAATAACGGCTCGCATCGATCTTGTCGATCAGCTGGCGGGATGCCTCGTCCTTCGCCTGGTCCACCACCACGATCCGCGTGTCCTTCACCTCGTTGCTTAGCACGAAGCCGAAGAGCAGCACCTGCACCACCGGCATGCCGAAGAGGATCAGCAGCGTCTTGCGGTCGCGCAGCACATGGTAGAATTCCTTGCGCACGAAGCTCAGCAACTGGCCGGCCTGCGCCGGTCCCCTGCGTCCCTGTGGCGTGTGGGTCTTCATCCGTTCAGGCATCTCCCCGCCTTGCACCGCGGGCCAGTTGGTAGAACACGGCGTCCATGGAATCCGTGCTGAACTGTTCCTTCAGGGCCGCTGGCGTATCCAGCGCGGCGATGCGGCCGTCCACCATGATGGACACGCGGTCGCAGTACTCGGCCTCGTCGAGGTAATGCGTGGTGACGAAGACGGTGATGCCCTGGCCGGTGGCCTCGTAGATCAGGTCCCAGAACTGCCGCCGGGTCACGGGGTCCACGCCGCCCGTGGGTTCGTCCAGGAACACGATGCGCGGTCCATGGAACACGGCGACGGAGAACGCGAGCTTCTGTTTCCATCCCAAGGGCAGGCCGCCCACGAGCTTGTCCGCTTCCTTCCCCAGGCCCAGCTTGCCTATCAGCTCGTCGCGTTGCCTGCGGATGCGCTCCTTCGGCAGGCCGTAGATGCCTGCGAAGAAGTCGATGTTCTCCGTGACGGTGAGGTCCTCGTACAGCGAGAACTTCTGGCTCATGTACCCGATGTTCCGCTTGATGTCCTCGGTCTGCGTCCGCACGTCGAAGCCCGCCACCCGGGCCTGCCCCGCACTCGGCCTGGAGAGCCCGCACAGCATGCGCATGGCCGTGGTCTTGCCTGCGCCGTTCGCACCGAGGAAGCCGAAGATCTCGCCTTGGCCCACCTGGAAGCTGATCGCATTCACCGCGATGAAAGCGCCGAAACGCTTGGTGAGGCCCTCGGCCTGGATCGCGTAGGTGGTTCCCGTGGTGCTCATGACATCCGGTCCTGGGTACACTTGATGAATACATCCTCGATCGTCGGTAGCACCGGGCGCACCACGGAATCGCGGAGCCCCTGCGCGATGAGATGTGCTTTGATCGCCGCTTCATCGATCGCACCCGATGCCGCCACGGCCGCATGCGCGAACTCACCGGACCCGTAGCAGCGGATCACGCCTTCGAGCGTGTTCATGGCGCGGATGGTCGCCGACATGGTGCCGGCCTTCACCGCGTAAAGCCGGTCCGGATAGGCGGCACGGATGGCGGCAGGCGTGTCCACCTGCAGGATGCGGCCCTCCTGGATCAGTGCGATCCGTTCGCACAGCGCGGCCTCATCCATGTAGGGCGTGGCCACGAGGATGGTGATCCCGCGCGCCTTGAGCCGTGCGAGCATCTCCCAGAACTCCTTGCGCGACACGGGGTCCACGCCGGTGGTGGGCTCATC
>CAUJFM010000261.1 GCA_963169595.1 Bacteroidota bacterium
CCGCCCCGGGTTGCCCACCACCACGCTGTTGGGCGGCACATCCTTGAAGACCACGGCACCCGCGCCGATGAGCACATCGTGCCCGATGGTGATGGGGCCGATGATGACGGCATTGGCACCGATGTCCACACGATCGCCAAAGCGGGGCGCGCGGCTGTAGGTGCCATCCTTGAGGCGCTTGTTGCCGATGGTGGTGCTGTTGCGCACCGTGCAATGGGCGCCGAACACGGTGCCGTCGTTGATCACCAGCGCCTGGCCATGGTCCACCCGGAAGCCCGGGCCGATGCGCGTTTTCCACGGCAGCTCGATGCACAGGAACCACTCCACGCCAATCCGGTAGAGGATGAAGTACCAGATGAAGAGGAGGAAGGTGAGCTTGTTCTGCCGCAGCAGGTGCGCCGTGCGGAACAGCAGCATCACGAGCTTCCCCTTGGGGTTGCCGCGGTTGGCACTCCAGTCCTGGAAGATGTTCCACACGCTCGCCGTCATGACCGCCCGCCAAGGATCGGCGAAATGTACTGGTTGAACTGGAGCTTGAGGTATTGCGGCACGTAGAGCGCCGTGCGGGTGAGCTGCCCGATGGCGGTGCCCACGGCTCCCAGGCCCAGGTCGTGGCTCACGCGGCGACCCTCGCTGAGCACCCGTTTCAGCGGAATGGTCATGGAGGCGCCACCGGCGGTGAAGTTGGCCAGCACCACGGGGAGGTAGAGGAACTGCCGCGGATCGTGGAGCCAAGCGGCCAGGGTCCATTTGTGATCGCCGCTCACGCGCAGCCCGGCATCGAAGGGGCGGCCCTGGTAGTAGCTGCGGCGCACGAAGAAGGTGGGATGGTTGAGCACCATCTCCCAGTACTTGAGCAGGAAGCCGCTCTGCCGCGCACGCTTCACCTTGCGGTGGCCGTTCGGGTAGTGGATCCAGATGTCGCCGTGCACGATGTTGACGGCAGGACGGTCCCTCACAGCATCCACCACGCGGGCCACGGTGTCCGGCTCGTACCAATCGTCCGCATTGATCAGCGCCACCCACTCGCCGGTGGCCAGCGCCACACCCTTGTTCATGGCGTCGTAGATGCCCTTGTCGCGCTCGCTCACCCACAGGTCGAGGCGGTCCTCGTAGCGGCGCACGAGGTCGAGGGTGCCGTCCGAACTGCCCCCGTCCACGATGATGTACTCGATGTTGTCGTAGGTCTGTCCCAGCACGCTCTGGATGGTACGCTCCAGGGTGGCGGCACCGTTGTACACCACGGTGATGATGCTCACCAGGGGCCGGGCCGGGCTGTTCTCCCTTCGCAGGCCCTGTTCGCGGCGGCCTCCGCGTAATGGTTGTGCGCTCATGTGGGGCGTTGACAAGGCCGGTTCTACGGGCGTCGAGGGATAAAGGATCGCCCCCGCACCACAAAAGAACACCACGAAAGCAGGAAGGGGCTGTAACTTTCCCATTAGCGGCCCGTCCCATGCATACGGACAGCGGTTCCCCTCACCGATGACGCCCGCCGAATACAACCACGCCGTGGACCAGCATGCCGATGGCATCTACCGCTTCGCGCTCAAGCATTTGCGCGATGAGGACCTCGCCAAGGACGTGGTGCAGGAGAGCTTCGCCCGGCTCTGGACCCGCGTGGACCAGGTGGAGGCCGCCAAGGCCAAGAGCTACCTCTTCACCACCGCCCACCACGTGATGGTGGACGAGGTGCGCAAGGGGGGACGCAGCACCCGGATGGAGGACCACCACGACCACCTGCGCACCACCAACCAGGACCAGCCCGACCTGAAGGAGGTGCTGGACGCGGCCCTGGCCACGCTGCCCGCCATCCAGCGGAGCGTGGTGCTGCTGCGCGACCTGGAGGGCTACACCTACGAGGAGATCGCGGAGCTCACCGGACTGAACCTGCCGCAGGTGAAGGTGTACATCTACCGCGGCCGCACCGCATTGAAGGAATACATTGGCCAACTGGACCTTGTCCTGTGAACGTGCGCATCGACCATAGCAACTACGAGGCCTGGCTGCTGGACCGCCTGGAAGGGAACCTGACGCCCGCGCAGGAGCAGGAGCTCGATGCCTTCCTGGCCGCGCACCCGGAGCTGGACCCCGGCATGGACGACCTGCCCACGCTGGACCAGCTGGACGTTGCGCTCTCCACCGCCGACAAGGACGCATTGAAGCGTGCGCTGCCCCCCACCGGGCTGCCGTCGCTGACGCACATCGACGACTTCCTGGTGGCCCGACTGGAGGGCGACCTCACCACCGAACAGCTCACCGCGCTCCACCTCTTCCTGCAGGCGCATCCGGAACTTCAGCGCAGCGCGCAGCTCTACGACCTGGTGAAGCTGGTGCCCGAGGCGATGGCCTTCGCGGCCAAGCGCGACCTGGAGCGTCAGCTGCCGCCCGTGGGCCAGCCTGACCGCCACACCCTGGATGACTTCCTGGTGGCCGAACTGGAAGGCGACCTTTCCACCGAGCAGCAGCGCGCATTGGCCGCGTACCTGGCCCTGCATCCTGAGGCCGGTCGCTCGCGCGAACTGATCCAACGGACGCGGATCCCCGCAGCGACCGTGGTGTACCCGCAGAAGGGCGCCTTGAAGCGCGGTGGCCGGGTGATCCCGCTAGGCACCTGGGCGGTGCGCTTCGCCGCGGCGGCCAGTGTGGCCGTGCTGCTAGGCGCCGGTATCTGGTTCCTGGGGCAGCCGCAACCATCGCCTTCCTCGATGGCGGAGGTCGAGCAGCCCGGAACGAGCAGCACCGAAGTGCCCAAGAACACTACGACGGGCAGCGGGAACGATGCTTCCACCCCGGAGGCGTCCACCTCCAACGATGGGACAAGCGGATCGTCCGCAGAAGCGACGACACCGGGCGGGGAGCGCCCTGCCACCGGACGGACCGATGAACGCCGCACACCCCGCGAGCTAGGCCCGGAGGCGCTTCCGCAGCGCAGCATCGGTATGGACCTGCTGGCCGCCGATCAGCGCGCCCCGCGCGCAGTGACCCCGGTGGACGGCACCTGGCTGCCCACCGATGGCCCGTATGCTGATGCCGATGACCCCGGCGCCACGCCGGTGGCCTCCACCCTGGGCGGCGTGCTCGCCTCGGTGCTCCGCGAACGCCTGCTGGCCCAGCCGGGAGGCAACACCGATCCGCTGGGGCGCAACGATGCCGTGGCCGCTGTGGACCTGGGCCTGAAGGCCGTGGGAGGTGAAGAGGCCGGCGTGACGGTGAAGGAGCAGGACCGGCGCCGCTTCTTCAACATCCGCCTGGGCCGCAACCTGAGCGTGTCGGCCAGCACAAAGCACTGACCGCGGGCCGCACCCTCGGCTATCTTTGGCCGGCTGCCTCCCCATGGGCGGCCCCTTCGCTGATGATCACGCTGACCAAGAGCACCCGGCCTTCCGCCTCACGCGACACCCTGGTGATCGTGGACGACCTCGCCCAACTGCGCCACATCGACCTGGAGCGCAGCGACCGCCAATACCTGAACGAACAGCTCGAGGCCGACCCGTCCGTGGCCAT
>CAUJFM010000262.1 GCA_963169595.1 Bacteroidota bacterium
CGCTTGCACAACTCCACAAGACCTGTACATTTGCAGCCGCTTCGCTCAACGGCGGAGCAGGATGGACCGGTAGTTCAGCTGGTTAGAATGCCGCCCTGTCACGGCGGAGGTCGCGGGTTCGAGTCCCGTCCGGTCCGCAAAAAGCCCCTTTCGAGGGGCTTTTTCATTTGAAGCCGACGGGACGAGAAGCCTGTCCCGAGCAAGCCCTGAGGTAACGAAGGGCGTGTCGAGGGAAGGCCAGGCCGGTCCGCAAAAAGCCCCTTCCGAGGGGCTTTTTCATTTGAACCCGACGGCGTCCTAGCTCCAGCACAGACCGTCGGCGCTACGCGAGGATACCTGGTCGTGCGATGTCCTTGATCGCCAGGGAACCGCCAGCACACCTGACGATCGACAGGGCGTCCCCGGGATGGCTGCGGTAGTTTCAGCGCATGACCCCATTCATCCACTGGCTGCGCGATGTGCGCAACACCGATGTGCCCCTGGTGGGCGGCAAGAACGCCTCGCTGGGCGAGTTGATGGCCCACCTGCGCCCCGCAGGCATCACCGTGCCCGAAGGATTCGCGCTTTCCGCACAGGCCTACTGGCATTTTCTGGATGCGAACGGCATCCGCACCGCGATCGGCGAACTGATGGACCAACTGGACCGCGGGTCGCTCAGCAACCTCGCCACGATCGGCGAACAAGCACGGGCCTTGGTGTGGGCCGGAACATGGCCGGAGGATCTCGCCACGGCGGTGCGCAAGGCCTATGACGAACTGCAGCAACTCGATGCGGGGGCCGTGGCCGTGCGCAGCAGCGCCACCGCCGAGGACCTCCCCACCGCCAGCTTCGCGGGCCGGCATGAGTCCTTCCTCCACATCCAGGGGGCGGACGCCCTGCTCGAGGCGTGCAAGCGTTGCTATGCCTCCCTGTTCACCGAACGGGCCATCAAGTACCGGCACGACATGGGCTTCCCCGACATGAAGGTGGCCCTGAGCATCGGCGTGCAACGCATGGTGCGTTCGGATATCGGCGGAGCAGGCGTGATCTTCACCCTGGAACCCGAGAGCGGTTTCCGGAATGTGGTGCATGTAGCTGCCTCCTGGGGCCTCGGCGAGAACGTGGTGCAGGGCGCGGTGGAACCGGATGAATTCCTACTGTTCAAGCCCTCGCTACGTAGCGGAGCCATGTCCATCCTGCAGCATCGTCTGGGGGCCAAACAGCGCACCATGGTGCTCGCGCCGGCCGGTTCGGACCGCCCCGGGTCCACCACGGTGAACGTGGATACACCGGAGCAACAGCGTGGCACCTTCGTGCTGACCGATGCAGAGGTGGAACAATTGGGTCGCTGGGCCATCGCCATCGAGGACCACTACGGCATGCCCATGGACATCGAGTGGGCGAAGGATGGCCTGACCGGAAAGCTCTACATCGTTCAGGCGCGCCCGGAAACGGTGCATTCCGCGAAGGATCCCTATCAGTTGAAAGAGTATGCCCTGAAGACCAAGGGGAAGGTACTGTGCAGCGGAAGTGCCGTGGGCAGCAAGGTCGCCGCGGGCCGGGTGCGGAAGTTGTCCAATCCGGCGGAAGGCGACAAGCTGCAGCCCGGAGAGGTGCTGGTGACGGACATCACGAACCCCGACTGGGACCCCGTGCTGAAACGCGCCGCGGCGATCGTCACCAACAAGGGTGGACGCACCAGCCATGCGGCCATCGTGGCCCGCGAGATGGGCACCGTGGCCATCGTGGGTGCCTTGGACGCGACCGAGAAGCTGACCGATGGACAACTGGTGACGGTAAGCTGTGCCGAAGGCCGCACAGGTCATGTGTATGAGGGCCGGTTGGAGTGGAGCGAGCACGCCATCGACCTGCGGCAGGTGACGCTGCCCCGCACGGACGTGATGCTCATCCTGGCCGATCCGGAGAAGGCTTTCCGATACGCGTTCTACCCGCAACGAGGGGTGGGGCTCATGCGCTTGGAGTTCGTGATCAACAACAGCATCCGTGTGCATCCCATGGCCCTGGTGCGCTTTGATGAGCTGAAGGACGCGCAGGCCAAGGCCGAGATCGAACGGCTCACCCATCGGCATCCGGACAAGCGCCGCTACTTCATCGAGCACCTCTCCGAGGCCGTGGCGACGATCGCCGCCGCCTTCCACCCGCATGATGTGATCGTGCGGATGAGCGACTTCAAGACCAATGAGTACGCGAGCCTGCTGGGCGGTGCGCAGTTCGAACCACAGGAGGAGAACCCCATGATCGGTTTCCGCGGGGCCTCGCGCTACTACAACGAACGCTACCGCGAGGGATTCGCCTTGGAATGCGCCGCCATGAAGCGGGTGCGCGATGAGATGGGCCTGACCAACGTGAAGCTGATGATCCCCTTCTGTCGCACCGAGCGCGAGGCGCAGCGCGTGGTGGCCCTGATGGCCGAGCTGGGGTTGAAGCGCGGCGAGAACGGGCTGGAACTGTACATGATGACCGAGATCCCGAGCAATGCGGTCCGTGCCAAGGACTTCGCCCGGCATTTCGACGGCTTCAGCATCGGCAGCAACGACCTCACGCAGCTCACGCTGGGCATCGACCGCGACTCCGCGATCATCAGCGACCTGTTCAGCGAGAACGAGCCCGCGGTGAAGGACCTCATCGCGCTGGCCATCGCCTCGGCCCGTGCGACCGGCACCCGCATCGGGCTGTGCGGGCAGGCCCCGAGCGACGACCCCACCTTCGCCCGCTTCCTGGTGGAACAGGGCATCCACAGCATCTCCTTCAACCCTGACGCCCTGCTGAACGGGATCACCAACATCCGCGAAGCGGAACAGCACCAACAAGCCACCGTCCAACACGCCTGACCCATGGCCGACCACCATTCCGCCAACAGCTCCGGCCCGCGCGAGGTCCCGGTACCGGAACGCCCCGGGCCATCGCCCACCGAGCCGCCCACGCACCCCTCCCCGCCCGACCGGCCCATCACGCGGCCATCGGAACCTCCGACCCACCCGCCCTTCGAACCGCCCACCAAACCCCGGCCGGGATCAGGCCGCCCATGAACAGGGGCCGGCCACCGTTCCGCGATCGCCGCAATGCTGGTGAAGCGCTCGCCGCGCAGTTGGGGGCCTTTCGCGGGACGGATGCGCTGGTGCTCGCCATACCCCGAGGCGGTGTGGCCGTGGCCCACCCCATTGCCCAGGAACTGGGATTGGAACTGGACATCCTGCTGGTGAAGAAGCTCGGTCACCCGGAGAACCCGGAGTTCGCCGTGGGTGCCGTGACCCTGCATGATGTGCATCTCGATCCCCGCTTCGACCTTCCACCTGATGAGGTGGAGCGGTCCGTGGCGGACCTGCGCGCGCAGATCAGGGCACGCGAACAGCGCTACCGCGGCGAACGGCCCGCGCCACGCATCGCCGGTCGCACCGTGATCGTGGTGGACGATGGCGTGGCCACCGGGCACACCCTGCTCGCCACGTTGGCCCTGTTGCGCCGGTCACACCCCGCGCGCATCGTTGCGGCGCTACCCGTGCTCCCCGCCTCCTTCCTCCGCACCCTGCATAGTGCCGTGGACGAAGAGGTCCATCTGCTCGCCCCCGTTGACCTGCAGAGCGTTGGACAGTATTACCAGGACTTCAGTGCCGTGGAGGACGAGGACGTGATCCGTTTGTTGAACGAGGCTTGGAACACCCCCCATCCGGATGCCCGCCATTGACCACGATGACCTCGCCATCGAACTGGCGGAGGCCACCCTGCACGGCGACCTTCACGTGCCGGCCCACGCGAAAGGGATCGTGCTGTTCGCGCATGGTAGCGGCAGCAGCCGCAAAAGCGTGCGCAACCGCATGGTGGCCGGCGTTCTCCAGGCACACGGCTTCGGCACCCTGCTGCTGGACCTGCTCACCCGGCGGGAGGACGAGGTGGAGGACCTGCGTTTCGACATCCCCTTGCTGAGCCGACGCATGAACGCCGTGGTGCACTGGGCCCATGCACAGGACGCGTTGAGCACGCTGCCCATCGGGCTGTTCGGCGCCAGCACCGGGGCCGCCTCGGCACTGTACACCGCTGCAGCCTTGCCGGACCAGGTGATGGCCGTAGTGTCGCGCGGTGGCCGCCCCGACCTGGCCCTGGACATCCTGTCCCGTGTGCAGGCCCCCACCCTCCTCATCGTGGGGGAATGGGATGGTCCGGTGATCGACATGAACGAGACGGCACTGGACGCCCTGCGTTGCGAGAAGGCGCTCGTGATCGTGCCTGAAGCCACGCACCTGTTTGAGGAACCCGGTAAGCTGGAGGAGGTGGCGCGGCTGGCCGTGCAGTGGTTCGAGCGGCACCTGAAGCGCTAGGCGCGCCCCCCCACGCCGGCACCACCACGACGCCACCCCTCAATGGCTGCCAGGAAGCGTTCAGCGTACAAGCTGGCCTTGTGGTCGCCCACTCCGCTCACCGTGCGGAACGCCGCGAGGCTGGCAGGCCGTTTCTCCGCCATGTCCAACAGCGAAGCATCACTGAAAACGATGTAGGCCGGCTTTCCGATCTCCCGGGAGATGATGCGCCGCAACTCCTTCAGCACATCGACCAGGTCCGCTGTATCCGAAGAGGGCTGCGCCACCTGCACCTTCCGTTCCGCTTTGGACCTGGCCTGGCGCTCCTTCACGGTCTCTGGCGTGACGAGCTGCACGGTGTGTTCACCCCGCAGCACGGCGCCTCCAAGGGGAGTGACCTTCAGGTGATGGTGGTCGCGGTAATCCACTTCCAACAGGCCGAGCTGGATGAACTGCTGAATGAAGAGGACCCAGGCGAACACGCTGGTATCGCGGCCCGCACCGAAGGTCCGCAGGCGCTGCCAGGCCTTCCCCTGCACCTCTGGGCTGTGTGTTCCGCGGAGCACATCGACCAGCACACTGATGCTGAGCTGGCCCAGGCTGCGCGCCACCGCGCTCAGGGCCTTCTGGGCGAGCACCGTACCATCGAAGTACTGCGGTGGATCCTTGCACACATCACAGTTGCCACAGGACCCCACGGCCTCCTCACTGAAATAGCTGAGCAGCACACGTCGCCGGCACATCTGCGCCTCGGCGTACTCCTTCATCCGCTCCAGCTTGGCAATGACCACCTCCCGGTAGCGCTCGTCCTCGATCTCGTCCGCGAAATGCATGTGCGTCTGCACATCAGCATAGCTATAGAACAGGACCGTCTCTGCAGGCTTGCCATCACGGCCGGCACGACCGATCTCCTGATAGTAGCCCTCCAAGGTGCCCGGCATGTTGTAGTGCACCACGAAGCGGACATCGCCCTTGTCGATCCCCATGCCGAAGGCGATGGTGGCACAGATCACATGCACCTTGCCCTGGATGAAGTCGTCCTGTACGCGGCTCCGCTCCGCAGCCTCAAGCCCCGCGTGGTAATGCTCCGCGATCACGCCTGCGTTCTGCAGCTTGGCTGCCAGCTTCTCGGTGCCGGCCCGGCTGGTGCAGTACACGATGCCGCACTTGCCCGCATGCCGGGTGATGATGCGCTCGATGGCCTTGTAGCGATCCTGGCCCGGAAGCACGGCCAGCGACAGGTTGGGCCGGTCGAAGCTGCTGACGAAAACGTGGGGATCCCGAAGTCCAAGGCTCGTGGCGATGTCGCCCCGCACCGCCTTGTCCGCCGTGGCCGTGAGCGCGATGACCGGCACCTGTGGAAAGCGCTGCTTCAGGACCTTCAACTGTTGATATTCCGGTCGGAAACTGTGCCCCCAGGTGCTGATGCAGTGCGCTTCGTCCACCGCAATGAGCCGTACGCGAAGCTCCTGCAGACGGTCCAGCAGTCCAGGCTGGAAGAGCCGCTCGGGCGACACGTACAGCAGCTTCAGTGCTCCCGTATGGAGCTGCTCCTCGATCGCCTGTTCCTCCGTGAAGCCGAGGGTGCTGTTCAGGTAGGCCGCTGCGATGCCGTTCCCTTGCAGCGCCTGGACCTGGTCCTTCATCAAGGCGATGAGCGGTGAGACCACCACGGTCAAACCATCCAAGGCCACCGCGGGCAGCTGGTAGCAGATGCTCTTTCCGCCGCCGGTGGGCATCAGCACCACCGCATCGCCGCCAGCCATCACCTGGTCGATCACTTCGCGCTGCAGCGGGCGGAAGCTGCGGTATCCAAAATGACGCTCCAACAGGGTCTCCAACTTCTCCATCTTTTCCGTCGATCGCTGCCGGGCAAATTACCCCAGCATGCGCACATGCCCGATTCACCGCACAGTTCATCACATATCTTTCAATACTATTTGAAAGTACCGTCTTGACGATCTACATTTGACCCGCTGACCATCGAAGACCATGGAACTCCGCGAAGCCAAGGACAAGTTCATCCAGGCCTGGGGCGCGTTCGGAAGCCAATGGGGGATCAACCGCAGCATGGCCCAGGTGCATGCACTGCTGTTGATCAGCCCGGAGCCGCTGAGCACCGAGGACGTGATGGAGCAGCTCAACATCAGCCGCGGCAATGCGAACATGAACCTGCGCGCGCTGATCGACTGGCACCTGGTGGACCGCGTGCTGAAGACCGGTGAGCGGCGG
>CAUJFM010000263.1 GCA_963169595.1 Bacteroidota bacterium
CACCTTGTTCACGTTCTGGCCACCGGCACCACCGCTGCGGAAGGTATCCCAGGTGATGTCCGCCGGGTTGATGTCGATCTCGATGCTCTCGTCCACCAACGGGTACACGTACACGCTCACGAAGCTGGTGTGGCGGCGCGCATTGCTGTCGAAGGGGCTGATACGCACCAGGCGGTGCACGCCGTTCTCGCCCTTCAGCATCCCGAAGGCGAACTCGCCATCCACCTCCAGCGTGGCCTGCTTGATGCCGGCCGCTTCACCGTCCTGGTAGTCGAGCACCTTCACGCTGTAGCCGTTCTTCTCGGCCCACATGCGGTACATCCGCAGCAGCATCAACGCCCAGTCGTTGCTCTCGGTACCGCCCGCACCGCTGGTGATCTGCACCACGGCGCTCAGGGGGTCCTCCTCGGCGCTGAGCATGTTCTTGAACTCGAGCTCCTCGAGGGCCTCTCCGGCCTTCTTGAACTGGGCGTCCAGCTCCTCCTCGCTCACCTCCTTGGCCTTGAAGAACTCGTACACCACGCCCAGGTCGTCCACCTCGCGCCGCACGTCCTCGTAGAGGGCCACCCAGCGCTTCAGTTCGCGGATCTTGTTCATCACCTGCTGGGCCTTCTTCTGGTCGTTCCAGAAGTCGGGGTCCAGGGTGTACTTCTCCTCCTCCAGGATCCGGCCGCGCTTCTCCTCGATGTCCAGGTAGCCCTTGAGCGCCTCCAGGCGTTCGTTGAGGGCGTCGATCTTGTCCGCGGTGATCATGCGTGGGCCGGCGTTGGGGCCGCAAAAGTACCGCTCCGGCCGGCAATGGGGAACCCTCAGTCCCCGGCCGCGGCCCGCAGGGCCTTCTCCACAGCGTCCGCCGCATAGCCCCGGCCCAGGAAATAGCGCATCACCTTCTGGTACTTCAGGCGCGGGTCGGGCTCGCGGGTGCGCTCCCACCGGCGGGCCACGGCAAGCATCAGACCGGCCTGGTACTCGTCCTGCTCAATGGCTCGGAGGCCGAGGCGGATGCAGGCCTCCGACACCTGTCGCTGCCGCAGGGCCTGCTCGATCCGGCGCAGCCCCCATCCCTTCTGCCTGAACTTGCTCACGGCGAAGTGCTCGGCGAAGCGGGCCTCGTTCAGGAAGCCCTCACCGATCAACTGGGCGATGATGGGTTCAATCTCCCGCGCAGGGACCTGCCAGGCGAACAGCTTATCGCGCACCTCCTGCTGGCAGCGCTCCTGCCGGGCGCAATAGGCGCGGGCCTTGGTGAGGGCTTCAGTAGTGGTGGGGCGCAACATGGGTCCGAAAATACCGGACCAGGGCACCGGTCATCACACCGGCACCTCGTTCTCCTGCCCGTCCTTCACGGCGAAGGAGAGCAGTTGCAGGGCGCCTTCCGGGCGCACCTTCACCCACTTCCGCCAGCGCAGCCACCATTTCTGCTGGATGCTGGGCAGCCCTCGGGTGAGGTAGGCGTGGATGAAGGGATGCACGCAGAGGGTGAGGCCGCTCATGTCCTTCTCGGTGAGGAGGTAGTTGAGCGCGTTCTCGATCTCGTCGATGATGAGGATGGCGGCCTGCACCTCACCGGTGCCCTTGCAGGTGGGGCAGGCCTCGGTGGTGTCGATCTCCGTTTCGGGCCGCACACGCTGGCGGGTGAGCTCGATGACGCCGAAGCGCGAGGGCGGCAGCACGTTGTGCTTCGCCTTGTCGTCGGCCATGGCATCCTTCAGCGCCTTGTGCAGGATGCGCCGGTTCTCGGGCTCGTAGAGGTCGATGAAGTCGATGGCCACGATGCCCCCCATGTCGCGCAGGCGCAGCAGCCGCGCGATCTCCTGGGCGGCCTCCACGTTGATGTCCAGCGCGTTCTTCTCCTGGTCCTGGTTGCCTCCCTTGCGGCTGCCGCTATTCACGTCGATGACGTGCATGGCCTCCGTCTTCTCGATGATGAGGTAGGCGCCGCTGGAGAGCATGACCTGCTTGCCGAAGGCCTGCTTGATCTGCTTGTTGACCCCGAAGTTGTCGAAGATGTCCAGCTTGCCCTTGTAGTGCTTCACGATCCCCTTCTTCTCCGGGGCCGTCCGCTCCAGGGTCTGGTAGATCTCCTCGGCGAGGAGCTCGTCATCCACATGGATGGCGGTGAAGTCCTTGTTGAGCACATCGCGCAGTACGGCGCTGGTGCGGTCGATCTCGCCGAGCACCTTCTTGGGCGGCTGGGCATTGCGCAGGTTGCGGAACATCACGTCCCACCGCTGCAGCAGGGTGCGCAGGTCGGTCTCGAGGTCCTCGGTCCGCTTCTCGGCCGCGTTGGTGCGGATGATCACCCCGAAGTTCTTCGGCTTGATGGCCGCCATCAGGTCCTTGAGGCGCCGGCGCTCGGTCTCGTCGGTGATGCGGCTGCTGATGCTGATCTTGTTGATGAAGGGCACCAGCACCATGTAACGTCCGGCCAGGGTCACCTCGGCGGTGAGGCGCGGGCCCTTGGTGGAGATGGGCTCCTTGGCGATCTGCACCAGGATGCTCTGGCTGGCGCTGACCACGTCGCCGAGCTTGCCCTCCTTGGGGATGTCGCCGTCGAGCTTCCAGTCATCGAGCAGACCGGAGTTGATGGTGCCCTGCACGGCCCCCTTGGCGAACTTGAAGGAATTGCGGTACTGCGGCCCCAGGTCGAAGTAATGCAGGAAGGCATCCTTCTCGTGGCCCACATCCACGAACGCCGCGTTGAGACCGGGCGCGACCTTGCGCACCTTGGCCAGATGGATGTCGCCCACGGCGAACCCACGTTCGGTCCTTTCCCGGTGTAGTTCGGAGAGGACCTTGTCCTTCATCAGGGCAATGGCCACCTCGCCGGGACCTGAACGGATGATCAGGTCGATGTTCACTCGATGTGCCGCGTATTGGGAAATGAAAGGCACCGCTTACGGCGCCATGCATATAGCCGCAAGGGCCCCGAAGGCGGTATGCCTTCGGGGCCACGCAACGGCCAGGCGTTCGAAGAGACCTTACCGGTTCTTCTTCTTGTGCCTGTTCTTCCGCAAGCGCTTCTTGCGCTTGTGCGTGGCCATCTTGTGCCGCTTCCTCTTTTTACCGCAGGGCATGGGTCAGTGTTGTTTGTTCTCCAGTTCGAGCAGGAAGCGGTCCACCCCGTTGATGATGGCCGTGTCCTGCGTCAGTGTACGATATTTCCTGAAGCACGCGATCGCTTGATCGGTGCTGTCCAGTGTAGCATAGGTGCGCCCCAGGTAGAACCAGACGTCGGGAAAGGCCTCGGCGTTCAGGTCCCGCACCTTCTTGAAGCGTTCGAGGGCTTTGTCGAACTGGCCGCTCTGAACGGAGAAGAGCCCCAGGTGCCAGTGGGCCTCGACGTTGTCGGGGTCCTCCTGCACGATCTCCCGCAGCATCATGATGCCGCGCATGGGTTCCTGCCCTTGCACCAGGGCCACCGCCTCGGCCAGCTTGGCCTGTGCGGGGGACATGGTGGGCGGTGTGGCCGCCTGCTTCCCGGAAGGTGTCCGGGGCATCAATACCAAAAGAACGACGACCACCAACGCGCCTGCCAGGACCAATAGCTGTGGCTTCTTCAAGCCCATCACTGCTGGCCGCCGGTGGAGCGGTTCTTCACCTTGTCCACGAACACGTCGGCCGGCTTGAAGGCAGGCACGTCATGCGCGGGGATGATGATGGTGGTGTTCTTCGCGAGGATGCGGCCGGTCTTCTGTGCCCGGTGCTTCACCACGAAGCTCCCGAACCCACGAAGGTGCACGTCCTCCCCCTTCTCCAAGCTGTTCTTCACCTCCTCCATGAAAGCCTCCACGGTCGTCAAAACCACCTGGCGTTCCACTCCGGTGCGCTTGGCAATGATGCTGACCAGTTCTGCCTTCGTCATACCCTTCTTCGGTTTGGGGCGGCAAAGATAGCCGATCCGGTGGATCGTACAACCCATCTTTGCCCCTGTATGTCAACACGTTCATGGTTCAGCCGGGCCTTGCTGCCCTGGTACCGCGAGCACCAGCGCCCCCTTCCCTGGCGATCGGACCCGCAGCCTTACACCATCTGGCTCAGTGAGGTGATCCTGCAGCAGACCCGGGTGGATCAGGGCACGGCCTACTGGCACCGCTTCGTGGAACGCTTCCCCACGGTGGAGCACCTGGCAGAGGCCTCAGAGGATGAGGTCTTACGCCTGTGGCAAGGATTGGGCTACTACAGCCGGGCCCGCAACCTGCGCACCGCCGCCCAGCAGGTGGTGCAGGCGCACGGGGGCCGCTTCCCCGCCGACCATGCCGCGCTGCGGGGGCTCAAGGGCGTGGGCGATTACACCGCCTCGGCCATCGCCAGCATCTGCTTCGGGATCCCCGAGCCGGTGGTGGACGGCAATGTGTACCGTGTGCTGGCCCGGGTCTTCGGCATCGCCACGCCGATCGACAGCACCGCCGGGCGGAAGGAGTTCCGGGTGTTGGCCGGCGAACTGATCCCACCCCAACACCCCGGCGACCACAACCAGGCCGTGATGGAGCTGGGCGCCACCATATGCACCCCCAGGAATCCGCGCTGCGGCGAGTGCCCGCTGGCAGCCAGGTGCATCGCCCGGGCGGAAGGCCGCATCACCGAGCTGCCGGTGAAGGTCGGGAAGACCAAGGTCCGCACGCGGCATTTCAACTACCTGCTCATCGAGACGAAAGGCGGACTCTACCTGCGGAAGCGGGCCGGCAAGGACATCTGGCAGGGGCTGTGGGAGCTGCCGATGATCGAAACGGAAAAGGCCATGACCGCCCGCAGCTTCCCGGCCGCTCTGCGGAAGATGCATGGCACGGGCTGGACCATCCTTGGGCTCGAGGGTCCGGTGAAACATGTGCTCAGCCACCAGGTGATCCAAGCAATGTTCTGGAAGGCAGCGCCGCCAAAAGGCCTCAGGCCCCCAGCGGACTGGACCTTGGTGAGCCGGGCCAAGCTGGACCTCCACGGGCTGCCCCGGCTGGTGGAGCGCCACCTGGCGAAATGGGCGGAGGCCGGGTGGCCCTGAACGAAGTCCTATCTTCGTCCTTCCTTCACGAAAAGTCATGGCCGGAGTCAACAAAGTGATCCTGATCGGCAA
>CAUJFM010000264.1 GCA_963169595.1 Bacteroidota bacterium
CTCAGCAACTTCACCCTGAACTACACCGTGAGCGCGGCCAACTTCACCTCGCCGGATGCCTCGAAGTGCCCAGGTGATGTGGTGCAGTTCACCGACCTGAGCATCAACGCCCCCACCAGCTACTCCTGGTCGTTCCCAGGCGGCACACCGGCCACCAGCACCCTGCCCAACCCGGCGGTGCAGTACAGCACGCCCGGCCAATACGATGTATCGCTCACCGTGGTGACCACCGATGGGGAGAGCTCGGTGACGCGCACGGGCTTTGTCACCATCCATCCGCTGCCCACGGCCAGCGCCGGTGCCGACCAGAACCTCTGCGAAGGCGCCAGCGTGAACCTGCAGGCCAGCGGCGGCAGCACCTACCAGTGGGTCCCGACCACCGGGCTCACCAACCCCACGGCGGCGACCACCGCCGCCGCACCCACGCAGACCACCACCTACACCGTGCTGGTCACCTCCGCGCAGGGCTGCCAGAGCAGCGATCAGGTGGTGGTGAACGTGGTGCCGGAGCCGGTCCCCGTGGTGAACAACGGCACCGCCACGCTTTGCGCCGGCGACACCCTGGAGCTGAGCGCCACCGGGGCCACCTTCTACACCTGGGCCCCCAACCTCTTCATCAGCGGCACCTCGGGAAGCACCGTGAACGTGTGGCCTCTTGCGGACCAGAGCTGGACCGTGACCGGCACCGATGCCTTCGGCTGCATCGGACAAAGCACTGTGAACATCACCGTGGTGCCGGCACCCGCCACACCCACCATCACCTGGGGCGACATGGTGCTGAGCACCGATGAGGCCGCAACCTATCAGTGGTACCTGGATGGTGTGGAACTGCCCGACGGCACGGTCCAGACCATCGAGCCCATCGGCAACGGCAACTATGCCGTGATGGTGACCGACGCCAATGGCTGCACCGCCACCAGTGCCACCTACTTCTTCGGCACCACCGGGGTGAACGGTCAGGAGGCCACGTCGATCACCGTGGTGCCCCAACCGGCCAGCGACGTGCTGCACGTGCGCGGAGCCGGGGCCGGAACACGCTATCGCCTGCTGGATGCACAAGGCCGGTCGGTGGCGGAAGGCACCATCACCACCACCACGCACGACATTGCTGTACAGCACCTGGCTCCGGGCATGCACACGCTGTTGCTGACCGCCCCCCAGGGCACGGTGCGCATGCCCGTGCTGATCGGACAGTAAGCCCGACCGGCACACCGTTGACAAGCGCAGTTCCCGGTCCGTTGCGTACCCATCGGCCATTCCCTCGCCGCATAGCGACGGCCGCATCATTCACCCGAACCGCTCAACACACACGGGACATCCGTCGCAGTGCAATGATGCACATTTGGCCCGTGGTCCGGCCTGTGGTCCTCCTTCTGGTGGTGACACACCTTTCCGCCTGTGGTGACAGCCCGGCGGAACGCCCCCGGACCAAGACCGAACGTTCCCCCCATGCACTCCAGGCCGAGATGGATTCGGCCAAGGAGTACCTGCGCATCGGCGAGGTGGACAAGGCCGAAGCACTGGGCTGGGCCGTCTATCAGCAGGCGAAGGCCGATCCGGCGCTGGCGAAGCAACGCATTCATGCCCTTACGCTGCTGGGCCGCGTGATGCAGCGGCGCATGCTGAACGATTCCGCCCTGAGCCTCTATCGCGAGGGCCTGGACCTGGCCGAGGCCACCGCGGACACGGCCGCCATGGGCACCATGTGGGTGAACATCGGCGTGGCCTTGGAGGACAAGGAGCGCTACACCGAAGCGCTGGAGGCCCAATTGAACGCCCTGCGCTGGAAGGAACTGGCGGGCGACGAACGCAACCTGCCGCGCGTGCTGCACAACCTGGGCGTGCTCTACTGGCGGCAGGATAGCACCGAGCAGGCCCTGCGGCTCATCGAACGGAGCGTCGCCATCAAGCGGGTGTACGAGCCGGGCAACGTGGCGGTGGGGCTCAACGGGGTGGGGCTGCTGCTGATGGAGCTGGGCCGCCTCGATACGGCGCTCACCGTGCTGCGCGCCAGCCTGGCCTTGGAGGATAGCCTGGACCAGGGCGCCGGACGCCAGGTGCAACTGTCCAACATCGCCCTCTGCTTTGAGCGCATGGGGCAGCTGGACAGCGCCGTGCACCATTACACCATCGCCCTGGAAGCGGCCCACGCACACGACGACCACTACGCGGCAGTGC
The DNA here is from genome assembly GCA_963169595.1 of Bacteroidota bacterium. Lineage (GTDB taxonomy): Bacteria > Bacteroidota > Bacteroidia > Flavobacteriales_F > PHOS-HE28 > PHOS-HE28. The sequence goes on from CAUJFM010000264.1 coordinate 2,179, forward strand.
GCTGCCTCTACGGCATCGGCGAAGTACGGCGCATGCAGGGCCGCCTGGCCGAAGCGCTGCCCATGCTGGACAGCAGCCTGGCACTGGCCGGGCGCCTGAACTCACTGGAGGACCAGCGCGAGTCGCACTTCTCCCTCTCCAAGCTGCACGAAGGCATGGGCAACACCCGGTCCGCCCTGCGGCACTACAAGGCCTACCACCAGCTGAGCGACTCGCTGATGAACGCGGACACGGAGGCCACCATGAACGAGCTGCGGCTGCGCTATGCCACCGAGAAGAAGGACCGCGAGAACAAGGAGCTGCGCAGTGGACAGGAGCTCGCCGAACTGCGGGCAGGGCGCAACCGCTGGATCGCGGTGGGCATCGGTGTGCTGGCCCTGGCCGGGGCCGTGGTGGCATGGGCCGTGGTGCAACGCAACCGCCAGCGTGCGCGCCAGCGCGAGGCTGAGCTGGAACAACAGGCCCTGCGCCTGCAGATGGACCCCCACTTCCTGTTCAACGCGCTCAACACCATTCCCGGGCTGTATGCGGGTGGTGACCCCTTGCTGGCGAACGACCATGTGGGCCACCTGAGCAAGTACCTGCGCCTGGTGCTGGAGACCAGCCGGCGCCGCACCATTCCCCTGGCCCAGGAGATCGAACTGGTGGAACACTACCTGCAGATCAGCGCCAACCGCCATCCCGGTCAGTTCACCTGGACCCTGAAGGTGCAGCCCTACGTGCGCACCGAACGGGTGGCCGTTCCGCCGATGCTGGTGCAACCCTTGGTGGAGAACGCCCTGGAGCACGCCTTCCCCTCCGGACGAAAAGGCCATGTCCAAGTGCTCTTCGACCAGGCCGGATCGGTGCTGCACATCGAGGTGACGGACAATGGCGTGGGCCGTGCGGCGGCGGCGCGGCGGCCATCGCGCAGGGGCGGCACCTCCATGGGCCTGGAGCTGGTGCGGCGCCGGGTGCAGCTCTTCGATCCGCAGAGCAACCTGAGCGATAGCGTGCTGGTGACCGACCTTCACGCACCTGACGGATCACCGGCAGGCACCACCATCACCCTGCGCATGCAGGCCCGAACCCTTGATGAACATGCTGCGACTGGCGATCGTGGACGATGAGGCCCCTGCGCGTGCGAGCCTGCGGGCCGCGCTGGCCGGCATCCCACTGGAACTGGAGGTGGTGGGCGAGGCCGAGAACGTGGCCGCTGCCGTGGAACTGCTGGACCGTGAACGGCCGGACGCGGTGCTGCTGGACATCTGGCTCGGTGATGGCACCGGCTTCGACGTGCTGGACCAACTGAAGGACCGAGGCCAGCGGGTCATCTTCATCACCGCGTTCGATCACTATGCAGTGGAGGCCTTCAAGCGCGGGGCGGCCCATTACCTGTTGAAGCCCGTGGTGCGCGCCGACCTGCAACAGGCCCTGGAGCGCATCACCACGACAGAGGACCGCTCCATGGAGCAGGTGCAGTCGCTGCGGCTCGCCCTCACCGACCGGCTCACGTTGCCCACCGCCGAAGGCTTCCACATCCTCTCCCCTGCCGAGATCGTGCGGTGCGAGAGCGACGGCAACTACACCCGCTTCCACCTTGCGAACGGGGACAAGGTCCTCGCCTCGCGGACGCTGAAGGAGTTCGAGGCGGCCTTGGAGCCGCACGGCTTCCTCCGCGTGCACCTCTCGCACCTGGTGAACATGGCTCAGGTGCGCATGTACCTGCATCGGGATGGAGGCACGCTGGTACTCACCAACGGCCAGGAGGTGCCCGTGAGCCACCGGCGCCGGCAGGACGTGATGGAGGCCCTGGGTCGCAAGAATGCCAAAGGCTGACCTTTGCGCCATGGAACGCATCACCTTCGACCTGCGCGGCGAATACGTGGAACTGAACCAGCTGCTGAAGCTGGTGGGCGTGTGCGACAGCGGCGGCCAGGGCAAGCAACTGG
>CAUJFM010000265.1 GCA_963169595.1 Bacteroidota bacterium
GTATCAACACGTCGTTCAGCATGGCCAGTTTGCTACGCTTGCGCTGCTCGTCGAACAGGCCGGGTGATGGACGCTTCTTCATGCCCCAAAGGGATCGTGCCCTCCTCCACTTTGTCAAGATCCGTCATGACCGAGTTCTCAGCAGGTTCTTCGAACTACTCATCTGTCTGACCGTAAACCAAAAGCGGCCAGCCCTTCGGCCAGCCGCTTCGGTGAGGCGATGTCCGCCGGTTAATCCCGGCGGTTCATGAAGATCATCACGTAGTAGAGCAGGGTACCGATGGAGCCGATGGCGGCCACCAGATAGGTGCGCGCGGCCCACTTGAGGGCATCGGCGCTCAGTTCCCGCTCGCTGGAGGTGACGATGCCACGGTTGGTCATCCAGGCCAGGGCGCGCTTGCTGGCATCGTATTCCACCGGCAGGGTGATGATGCTGAACAGCGTGGTGAGGGCGAAGAGCGCGATGCCGAAGCCCAACAGCCCCGTGCCGAAGGAGTTCACCAGCAGGATGCCGCCCAGCAGCACCCACTGCATCCACTGCGAGGCCACGCTCACTACGGGCACCAGCTTGCTGCGCATCTCCAGCCAGCTATAGGCAGTAGCGTGCTGCACGGCATGGCCCACCTCGTGGGCGGCCACGGCGGCGGAGGCCGCATTGCGGGCGTGGTATACCGGCTCGCTCAGGTTCACCGTGCGGGTGGCGGGGTTGTAGTGGTCCGTCAACTGCCCCGGCACACTGATCACCTGCACGTTGGTGATGCCGTGGTCGCGCAGCATCTGCTCGGCCACCTCGCGGCCGCTCATGCCGTTGCGCAGGGGCGTACGGGAGTACTTCTCAAATCGGCTGCGGAGCTGCTGGCCCACCAGCCAGCTCACGAGCATGATCACGGCGCCGATCAGGTAGGCGCCCATCATCGGATTTCCTTCCATGGTTCTTCGGTCTGTTCGCTAAGTGAACAACGCACCCTTCAGATCGTGCGCCGAAGGTGCGCAGGTGCCAAAACGACAGGGGAGCCTTCAGCCGCGGGAGAGTGTTCCGTCAGCCGGGTTCGACCTGTACGAGCGGTCGGGCGTGGGGAGGGGATGGTAGATAAAGCCTCACGTGGAGGCGCGGAGGTCGCGGAGGGGCCACCTGGCGGTGGATCATGAACTCCTCTGCGTTCTCCGCGCCTCCGCGTGGACCACCCCGCCCAGCTTCGGACGGTCCGTGGCCATGTTGCCCTCCCTTACTCCCCGGCCGCTTCGGCCTTCTTGATCTCCATGTCCAGGATCTCGTCCAGCACCTTCAGTTCCTGTTCGGAGATCTTGGCATCGGTGCGGGCCTGCTTCTTCATGAAGCGGAACATGGCGTTCTTCTTGATCTCGTAGGCCACATAGACGGTGTACTCCTTGGTGGTCTCGTTGTAGTAGGTCTCCTCGCCGATCTTGCGCAGGTCGGCCAGTTCGGTGTTCATCACCTCGCGCACCAGGCTCTGGAATTTGTCGGCCACATCCGCAGCGCGGGCGTTCTCGGTCTGGCCCAGGTACTGGTCGGTCACCGCGCGCATGTTGGTCCCCACCTGGGCGGCCACCTGGTTCTTGGCATCGATGTCGGCCTTGCCGCGGGCGATGTTCTGCTTCACGCTGTTGCCCTGGCCGGTGCCCCGGAACCAGGCTGCGTTACTCTCGTACTTGCCCCCGCTGAAGGGCTGCTTCACCTTGGTGCCGGCCGGATTGGTGGTGGTGCGGCAGGCGGGCAGGGCCGCCACCACGAAGGCCGAGAGGATCAGGGGGAGGAACCGGCTGGTGCGCAGGGTGATCATGGGAAAGGTTGGTGTCTGGGTGCCCACAAAGAAAACACCGTGCCAGCTTGGAAAGGGACGGGGCGTTCGTGGTGGGGATCCGCTGTTCCGGCGCTTCTACGAACTTTCGGAAAATTCCCTCCCATGCGCGCCTTGAAAACCATCCTCATCATCCTGCTGGCCCTGGTCGGCCTGCTGGTCATCCTGGGCCTGGTCGGTCCCTCCAACTACCGGGTGGAGCGGAGCACCACCATTGCCGCGCTACCGGCCGTGGTGTACGGCTACGTGAGCCACCTGTCCAGCATGAAGGAGTGGGGCCCCTGGCAGGCCATGGACAAGGACCAGGTGCAGCGGATCGAAGGCACCGACGGCACCGTGGGCGCCACCTGGCATTGGGAAGGCGACACCGTGGGCACGGGCAGCCAGAAGATCGTGAGCTTGGAACCCAACAAGAACGTGCGCTGCGAGCTCCACTTCATCGAACCCTTCGAGTCCATCAGCACCGCCACCTACGACCTGGAACCGGTGGGTGACAGCACCCGGATCACCTGGGGCATGGAGGGCGAGAACACCTTCATGGGCAAGATCATGGGCGTGTTCATGGACATGGACAAGATGATCGGGCCGGACTTTGAGAAAGGGCTGGCCAACCTGAAGGCCCTGGCCGAGGAGGAGCAAGCGGCCGTGCTGGCAGAGAAGGCCTCCCGCACGGTGGATGGCTACCTGATCGAGACCGTGGAAGGCGCGGAGACGGTGTACATCGGCATGCGGGATAAGAAGCTGAAATGGAAGGACATGGGCGCCTTCTTCGGCACGCATTTCCAAGCCATCGGCGCGGCCCTGGGGGCCGCCCAGTTGGAGATGGCCGGTGCCCCCAGCGGGGTGTACTGGGCTTGGAACGATAAGGATCAGACCACGGACATGATGGCCGCGATGCCGGTGAAGGGCGATGCCAGCACCCAGGTGGCCGGCTACACCACCCATGTGGTGCCTGCGGGCCGCCGGTTGAAGGTGGCCTACTACGGCGACTACACCAAGAACATGGATGCCCACCTGGCCATCGACACCTACATCCGCGAGAAGGGCCTCACGCACTACGGCAACGTCATCGAGGAGTACGTCACCGACCCCATGGCGGAGCCCGACACGGCCAAGTGGCTCACCAACATCTACTACATGGTGAAGTAGTTCACCACCAGCAACTTGGAAGGGCCCCGGCGCATGACCGGGGCTTTTTCATGCGCCAGCACCGCGGCTGGCCCACCTTTGCACCATGCGCCTCTCGCTCGCCCCGTACCGGCTGCTCTTCCGCGAACCCTTCGGCACGGCCCATGGCCTCCGCGATGGCACCGATTCGGTCTTCGTCCGGTTGGAGCACGAGGGGGTGGTGGGCTACGGGGAAGCCACCCTGCCGCCGTACGTGAAGGAGACCCCGGACCAGGTGATCCGGTCGCTGCGGGAACCTGGGTTGGTGCGCTCCCTGGAGGACCTTTCGGCCATCAGCCCAGCCTTGCCGGACTGGTTCGACCGGGTGGGGAGCACGGCTGGAAGAACAGCTCTTTCGACAGCCTATTATGACCTCGTATTCAAGCTTTTGAATATTTCCTCATCATCCCATTTCCAAGGCACTGTCCGCCCCAAGGCCATGGTCACCCTGGGCCATGGCGACCCGGCCAACTACGCGGCGCGCATCGCTCGTCTGCCGGCCGGTTTCGGGGTGCTGAAGATCAAGCTCGGGACGCCGCACGATCTGGCGATCCTCCAGGCGGTGCTGGCGACGGATGACCGGCCCTTGCTGCTGGACGCCAACCAGGGCTGGACACGGCCCGAGCAAGCCCTGGAGGCCCTTGCGATGGCCGGTCCGGGGCGCGTGGTGGGCATCGAGCAGCCGTTCCACGCGGAGGATACGATCAACCACCTGAAGCTCAGCCGGCTGACCGACGTGCCGGTGATCGCGGACGAGAGCGTTCAGGATGTGGCGGACCTGGAACGCCACGGGGACGCGTTCGGCGGGGTGAACATCAAGCTGATGAAGTGTGGCGGGCTGGACCGGGCCTTGGCGCTGGCCGTTCGGGCACGGGCGCTGGGGAAGGTGGTGATGCTGGGCTCCATGAGCGAAAGCAGCCTGGGGTGCGCGGCCATGTTCAGCCTGGCAGGCCACGCCGAACTGCTGGACCTCGACGGGCCGTGGTTGCTCAAGAACGATCCGTTCACCGGACTGACCGTTCGGGATGGGACCATGGCGGTGGAAGGACCGATCGGGTTCGGTGTGTCCATGGTCAGCGGAGTTCAGTTGCCTTGGATCTGAAGTTGTCGCAGTCCTATCGGCGCATAATTTATATTATGTTAAGTATTATCTGACTGAAGCCCAGCCAGTAGGTCTCCCATCACTCTCCAGACCGAACACGGCTTGCCGAAATGAACAAGGCCGGATGTTCCCATCCGGCCCTGCCCTGTTCGTTGCGGTGCTGGCTTATTTACCCAGCTTCTCCTTCATCTTCTGGAACTTGGCCTGGTCGCCCATCTTCCCGTACAGCTTCATCAGCTGCTGGATGGTCTGCTGGTCCTTCGGATCGAGCTTGTGCGCCCCCTCGAAGTACGGCATCGCCTTCAGGTAGATGTCATCGGCCACCTTCTTGCACTTCATGTAGTCCGTATCGCTCTTGATGGCGTTGCACTTCTCGTACTCGTAGGCCGCCCGGTTGTTGTACAGCACCCCGATGTTGAAGTACGCGTCGAAGTAGTTCGCATCCTTGGCGATGCTGTTCTTGTAGGCCTCCTCGGCCAGGTCGTACCACTTGTTCATGGACGCCTCGTCCTTGGCATCGCTGGCCATGCTGGCCTTCTTGTCGTACAGACCGCCCAACACGCTGTACAACAGCGCATTATTGGGGTCCTTTTCAAGCGCCACCTTCACGCTGGCCTCGGCCTCATCGGCACGGCCCAGGGTGAGCAGGCAGCTCATCTCGTCCATCACCATGTCCTTGTTCTCGGGGAACTTGGCGCGTCCCTCCCGGGCGGTGGCCAGGGCCCCTTCCACATCGTTCGCCTTGCGCTGCAGGGCACCGATGTAGCGGTACACATCCGGCTTCACATAGCCGGCGGCAATGGCCTCCTTGTAATACTTGATGGCGTTCGGGGCGTCGCCCATGCTCTCGTAGGCCAGCGCCTTGTTGAACACCGCGTTGGTGTCCACCTCGCCGAAGCCTTTGGCCACCCGCTCGGACTGCTCGTAGCAGGCAATGGCCTTGTTGTAGTCCTTGCCTCCGAAGGCGTCGTTGCCGGCGTTCAGGGCGGTCACCTGCAGCGCACGCAGGGCGCGGCCGTTCTCCAGCTTGTAGCTGCCCTTGGTGTCGAGCTCGTTGGCCTTGATGTAGCTCTCGATGGCCTTGTCCACGGCATCGGGGAACTGCTGCCTCAGGGCGGCATCCTCACCCATGGCGATCAGCCGGTAGATGTCCCCGCGGTAACGCCAGGTCTTCTCGCTGATGCCGGTCTTGGGGTCCTGCGTGGCGGGTTCGATGAACTCGGCCGCCCTCGCCAGGTTGCCGTCCTTCATCTCGTTGTAAGCGGTCACCACGTTCGCGTTCTGGGCCATCAGGCCCACGGCGGACATGGTGAACGCCAGGGTGAAAAGGGTCTTCATGGTCAAGGTCGATGGGATTCTGATCATTCCTCGCTGCCTTCCTTATCAACTTCAGTGCCATCCGCGGCCGTGTCCTCGCCGCCCTGTTCCGGAGCGGCCTCCTCCTCCTCGCGCAGGTCGCTGTCGATGCGGGCCACCGCAGCGATCTGATCGTTCTTGCGCAGTTCGATGAGGCGCACCCCCTGGGTGGCGCGGCCCAGCACGCGGAGCTCTTCAAGCCCCATGCGGATGGTGAGACCGCTGCGGTTGATGATCATCAGCTGGTCCTGCTCGGCCACATCCTTGATGGTGACCAGCTCCCCGGTCTTGTCCGTGAGCTGCATGGTCTTCACCCCCTTGCCACCGCGGCTGGTGAGGCGGTACACGTACTCACCGTCCTCGCCCATCACCGGGCTGCGCTTGCCGTAGCCTTTGTCGCTGACCACCAGCACCTGACGGGTGGCGAGCTCGCTCTTGTCGATGGCGATCATGCCCACCACCTCGTTGCTATCCGCGCTGCCCTCGAGGTTCATGCCCCGCACCCCGCTGGCGTTGCGGCCCATGGGGCGCACATCGCTTTCCTCGAAGTGCACGGCCTTCCCCTCCCGGCTGGCCAGGATGATGTGGCAGTTACCGTTGGTGAGGCGCGCTTCCAGCAGTTCATCCCCTTCGCGGATGCCCACGGCGATGATGCCATTGGCGCGCGGACGGCTGTAGGCCTCCAGGGTGGTCTTCTTGATGATCCCCTTCTTGGTGCACAGCACCACGAAGTGGTTGTTCAGGTGCTCCTCGTTCTTGAGGTCGGTAACGTTGAGGTAGGCCACCACCTTGTCGTCGGCCTCGATCTGCACCAGGTTCTGGATCGCCCGGCCCTTGCTCTGGCGGGTGCCTTCGGGGATGTCGAACACGCGCATCCAATAGCACCGGCCTTTCTGGGTGAAGATGAGCAGGTAGTTGTGGTTGGTGGCCACGAAGAGGTGCTCCAGGAAGTCCTCGTCGCGGGCGGTGCTGCCCTTGCTGCCCACGCCCCCACGGGCCTGGGTGCGGAACTCGGCCAGCGGGGTCCGCTTGATGTAGCCCAGGTGGCTGATCGTGACGGCCACGGCCTCGTCGGCGATGAGGTCCTCGATCCGCATGTCGCCGCTGGCATGGACGATCTCGGTGCGGCGCTTATCGCCGTATTTCTCCTTGATCTCCAGGGTCTCGTCCTTCACGATCTTCAGCCGCAGCTGTTCGTCGGCGAGCACCTGCTTCAGGTAGGCGATGGTCTTGAGCAGCTCGGCATGCTCCTCCTTGATCTTGTCTCGCTCCAGGCCGGTGAGGCGCTGCAGACGCATGTCGAGGATGGCGCGGGCCTGGATCTCGCTGAGCCCGAACTGCTGCATCAGGCCTTCGCGGGCCTCGTCGGGGGTCTGGCTGGCCCGGATCAGGGCGATCACCGCATCGAGGTGGTCCAGGGCGATGAGCAGGCCTTCCAGGATGTGGGCACGCTCCTCGGCCTTGCGCAGATCGAACTTCGTGCGCCGCACGATCACGTCCAGGCGATGGTCCACGAAGTGGCTGATCATCGGCTTGAGGCCGAGCAGCATGGGGCGCCCACCCACCAGGGCGATGTTGTTCACCCCGAAGCTCGTTTGCAGCGAGCTGAACTTGTATAACTGGTTGAGGACCACGGTCCCCATGGCCTCCCGCTTCACCTCGTAGGCAATACGGATACCGGTGCGGTCGCTGTAGTCGTTGACGTCGCTGATGCCTTCGATCCGCTTGTCATTCACCAGGTCGGCGACGCCCTTCACGAGCTGCACGGCCTTGTTGGTCTGGTAGGGGATCTCGGTGCAGATGATGGTCTCGCGACCGGTCTTCTGGTCCTCCTCGATGTGGCACTTGGCCCGGAGCACGATCCGGCCGCGGCCGGTCTCGTAGGCCTCCCGGATGCCATCCATGCCGTAGATCACCCCGCCGGTGGGGAAATCCGGGCCCTTGATGTGCTGCATCAGGCCCTCGGTGGTGATGTCCTTGTCATCGATGTAGGCCATGATGCCATCGCACACCTCGCTGAGGTTGTGCGGGGGCATGTTGGTGGCCATGCCCACGGCGATGCCCGCGGCGCCGTTGATCAGCAGCGTGGGGATCTTCGTCGGCATCACGCTGGGCTCCTCCAGCGAGTCGTCGAAGTTGGGGCGCATGTCCACCGTCTCCTTGTCCAGGTCGGCGAGCACCTCTTCGGCGATCTTCTTCAGGCGGGCCTCGGTGTAACGCATGGCGGCCGGGCTGTCGCCGTCGATGCTGCCGTAGTTGCCCTGGCCGTCCACCAGCGGGTAGCGCAGGCTCCAGTCCTGGGCCATGCGCACCATGGCGTCGTACACGCTGCCATCGCCGTGCGGGTGGTACTTCCCGAGCACCTCACCCACGATACGCGCGCTTTTCTTGTAGGGTCGGTTGCTGAGCACACCGAGGTCCTGCATGCCGTAGAGCACCCGGCGGTGCACCGGCTTCAGTCCGTCGCGCACGTCGGGCAGGGCCCGGCTGACGATCACCGACATCGAATAATCGATGTAGGCGGTGCGCATCTCGTTCTCGATGTTGATCGGGATGATCTTCTCTCCTTCTGCCATATCTGTCAGTTCGTCACTGTGGCCCGGTCCTTGCGAACAGGCCTCCCAAAGGGAGCCCGAAAGTAGTCCGATCGCACGATCCCGAAGGCCCTGAACTTATCCACACACCGCACATGGAACTGTGGATAAAAGCGAGGGGCGCGAACCGGAGCCGGAATGGGGCGTTGAATAGCTTGCCCCCGCTGCCAACGGGCATACCTTCGTAGAAGCACTCAGCCTGCCGGACAGCTCCCCGAACCGAACCAACGATCCCGAATGGACGCCAAATTCTCCCCCAGGGTCCGCGAAGTCATCACCTTCAGCCGCGAGGAGGCCCTCCGACTGGGGCACCACTACATCGGCATCGAGCACATCCTGCTCGGCCTCATCCGCGAGGGTGAAGGCAACGCCGTGAAGATCCTGCAACGGCTGGAAGTGGACCTCGACGAGCTGCGCCGCATGGTGGAAGGCTCGATGGAGCCCGCCAGTGCCACCGCCCCGCCGGACAAGGACAAGATCACGCTGGTGAAGCAGGCCGAGAAGATGTTGAAGATCACCTTCCTCGAGGCCAAGCTCTTCAAGAGCCCGCACATCGACACCGAGCACCTGCTGCTGAGCATGCTGAAGGACGAGGACAACCTCGCCACGCGCACGCTGCACAAGTTCCACGTGGACTATGAGAGCGTGAAGCACGAGGTGGACGCCATCCTGGCCGATGGTGGCATGGGCGACGGGACCTACACCAGCAAGCCGCCGAAGGCCCAGGGCCCGCAGAGCGCCGACGATGATGACGAGGAAAGCAGCTCGTTCAGCGGTGGCGGCGGCGGTGGCCAGCGCAAGGCCGGCGACAGCAAGAGCAAGACCCCGGTGCTGGACAACTTCGGCCGCGACCTGACCAAACTGGCCGAGGACGGCAAGCTGGACCCGATCGTGGGCCGTGAGAAGGAGATCGAGCGCGTGAGCCAGATCCTCTCCCGCCGCAAGAAGAACAACCCCGTGCTGATCGGCGAACCCGGCGTGGGCAAGAGCGCCATCGCCGAGGGCCTGGCCCTGCGCATCATCCAGCGCAAGGTGAGCCGCGTGCTCTTCAACAAGCGCATCGTGGCGCTGGACATCGCCAGCCTGGTGGCCGGCACCAAGTACCGCGGCCAGTTCGAGGAGCGCATGAAGGCGGTGATGAACGAGCTGGAGAACAGCCCGGACGTGATCCTCTTCATCGACGAGATCCACACCATCGTGGGCGCCGGCGGTGCCAGCGGAAGCCTCGATGCCAGCAACATGTTCAAGCCCGCCCTGGCGCGTGGTGAGATCCAGTGCATCGGCGCCACCACCCTGGATGAGTTCCGGCAGTACATCGAGAAGGACGGTGCCTTGGAGCGCCGCTTCCAGAAGGTGCTGGTGGAGCCCACGAGCGTGGATGAGACCATCCAGATCCTCAACAACATCAAGGAGAAGTACGAGGACCACCACAACGTGAACTTCACCCCCGAGGCCGTGGAGGCCTGCGTGAAGCTCACCAACCGCTACATCACCGACCGCCACCTGCCCGACAAGGCCATCGATGCCCTCGACGAGGCCGGCAGCCGCGTGCACATCAGCAACATCGTGGTGCCGAAGAACATCCTCGATGTGGAGCAGAAGATCGAGGAGATCAAGGAGGAGAAGAACCGCGTGGTGCGCAGCCAGCGCTACGAGGAGGCCGCCAAGCTGCGCGACCGTGAGCGCCAGCTGCTGGAGGAGCTGGACCGCGCGAAGAAGCAGTGGGAGGAGGAGAGCAAGAGCAACCGCACCACGGTGACCGAGGAGAACGTGGCCGAAGTGGTGGCCATGATGAGCGGCATCCCGGTGACCCGCATCGCCGAGAAGGAGAGCGGGAAGCTGAAGCGGATGAAGGAGGAGATGATGGGCAAGGTGATCGGCCAGGACGAGGCGGTGGCCAAGGTGGTGAAGGCCATCCAGCGCAACCGTGCCGGCCTGAAGGACCCGAACCGCCCCATCGGCAGCTTCATCTTCCTGGGCCCCACCGGCGTGGGCAAGACACAGCTGGCCAAGGAACTGGCGCGCTACCTCTTCGATACCGAGGACGCCTTGATCCGCATCGACATGAGCGAGTACATGGAGAAGTTCTCCGTGAGCCGCCTCATCGGTGCGCCTCCGGGCTACGTGGGCTACGAGGAAGGTGGCCAGCTCACCGAGAAGGTGCGTCGCCGCCCCTACTCCATCATCCTGCTGGACGAGATCGAGAAGGCGCACCCCGACGTGTTCAACCTGCTGCTGCAGGCGCTGGACGATGGCAAGATGACCGACAGCCTCGGCCGCCACATCGACTTCAAGAACGCGATCATCATCATGACCTCGAACATCGGGGCGCGTGACCTGAGCGACTTCGGCAAGGGTGTGGGCTTCGGCACGGCGGCCAAGACGGCCGGCCAGGAGGAGAGCAACCGGGGCATCATCGAGAAGGCGCTGAAGAAGGCCTTCGCCCCCGAGTTCCTCAACCGCATCGATGACATCATCATGTTCAACTCGCTGAAGCGGGAGGACATCCACAAGATCATCGACATCGAGCTGGGCCACCTCTACAAGCGCATCGCCGAGCTGGGCTACGACCTGAAGCTCACCGATGAGGCCAAGGACTTCCTGGGCGAGAAGGGCTACGACGAGAAGTTCGGTGCCCGTCCGCTGAAGCGGGCCATCCAGAAGTTCATCGAGGACCCGATGGCCGAGGAGATCATCAACCAGGGCATCGAGGAGGGTGACAAGATCACCGTGGGGGTCAACAAGGACAAGAGCGACCTCCAGATCAAGGTGACCAAGGGCAAGAAGAAGACCAGCAAGGCCGAGGGCGAGAACAAGGAGCTCCCCCCGCCTTCCGAGGACGCCTGATCAACACCAGCATGCAAGCGAAAGGCCCGGTCCATCGACCGGGCCTTTTTCATTCCCTTGAAGCACATCGGCTCACCAGCCGCGGCCCGCATCCGGCGCCTTCCGCAGGCGTGTGCTGAAGACCAGTCCGAAGACCAGGTCCTGGTAGTCGCGTGACTCGGCGACCTCCCGTCGTCCGGGCAGGTTCTCCAACCCCAGGTCCGATGCGTTGAGCCGCAAGGCCGCGCGTTCGAAGCCCAGCGTGAGCCCGAACGCGAGGTTGTCGGAGGCATGCAGGAAGTAGCCCGCACCGAGGCCCCAGAGCAACCCGCTCTCCTGGCTCGCCCCGCAGGTGGAGCAGGAGTAGATGTAGGAGGCCGCGCCCAGCTTGGCGCTCAGTTCATAGAAGGTGCGCTTGGAGGTGTAGGCCTCGTACACCACACGGCCGTAGTAGGCGGTGCGCCGGATGTCACCCGAGGTCACCACCGGGGCCAGCGCGCGTTCGTTGAGGCCCGCCCAGGTCATGTCGAACCCCGCCCCCAGCCCGAACGCCTGGGACTTCTTCGACACCAGCGGGAACTGCACGGTGGCCCCGAGCCGCCCGATGGTCTCCGCCACATCGCCATACAGGGGATTGCCCAGCGGCACCGGCAGGGCGAGGATGCCCCTGAAGGTGGACGATACATCGGGCAGGCCCTTGCTCTCCTGCGCCCGGGCAGGCAGCTGGACCAACAGGGACACCAGCACACCGGCGATCAACGTTCTCATGCCTGTTGTAGACGGAACATCCGCTCGGTACGTTGTGTGGCGGTGCTCAGTTCGAGGTGATAAAGCCCGTCCGGCAGGGGCGGCAGGTCGCGCGTGAGCACCACTTCACCCGGGCCGTGGCGCTCCTCCGACCAAGCATGCAGGCCCTGATGTTCGGCATTGAGCACGCGCATGGTGAGCAGTTGTTGGGAGGGCACCTTCACGGTAACGCGCAGGCGGACGGGATGGTATTCGACCAAGAGGTCCACCAGCTCGGCGTGCATGGGCGCGGGCATGTGCCGGGCCAGCACCGCCAGCCTGAACCGGCGATAGAGCACCATGACCAGGGTGATGGACAGGGTGATGAGGAGCGCATTGCGCAGCGTGATCAGGTCCATGGCTCAAAGAACGATGACCCCGCGTATCGAGGTGGCTTTGTCATACCGGTCCACCACCTCCTCCGCGCTCATCATCACCTCCTTCACGGTGAGGCTCACGTACTTGCCGCCGGCGGAATAGCGGCGCAGCACCTCGCTTTCCGTCGGAAAGAGGGCCAGCACGGCCGCCAGGCGGTCCGCATCGGGCTCCAGGATGAACTTGTACATGTACAGGGAAGGCCACTCGTGCACCTTCTCCAAGCTCGCCCGCAGGCGATCCTTCGCTTCGTCGCTCAGCATGATCTTACTTTACAAAGGTAGCCCCACCGGCATGGACTGAACCAACCGGTCCCTGGCGTGTACAGTCCCTTCGAATGACCATGGAGATGAACCGTGAACGTTGGACGATCGCGCTGCTCCTCTGCTTCCAGGCCGCATGGGTGCTGGGCCAGGCCGCACCGGCAGCCCCCCAGCCGGCGACATCCACCGTGCGCGATGCCTACCAGGGTGGATGGAGCCCCGCGTCCGTCACCGTGGACGAGGTGACCACCACAGGCAGCGCGACGATGAACGTGCAGGCCGCCGAACAGCTGGACGACCTGCGCCTGCTGCGCAACGAGCTGCTGGCGAAGACCAAGGGCCAGCTGGGCCCTGAGGACCGCCAGGCCCTGATGGAACGCGCCGATGCCTTGGAACGCACGGCGCCCAATTCCTTCGAGGCCCACCTGGCCCGCTACTACAGCCTGTTCCCGGCGGCCGATGCCTTCCTTCACCTGGACCTGGCCACCGCACGCGCCCGCGATCGTGCGGAGCTGATCGGTCCGCAGCTGGACAACGCCGCACGGCTCGACAACGCCGAGCAACTGGTGTTCTGGAGCAAGGCCATGCGCGACCGCGGGAACCTGGCCCCGGGCCTGCGACAGGTGGCCGATGACATGCTGCTTTCCGTGGAGTATGACGCCGTGTTCCTTGCTGCGGGGGAGATGGACGCCTACGCGTTGTGGACCCGCCAGTTCGCCGATGGGTTCCGGCGCGATGTGCTGGTGGTCGACCACCGCCTGCTCGGCGATCCAGCGTACCGCCAGCGCATGTGGGCCGCCTGCCGGGCCCAGGGTGCCGTGCCCTCATCGGCCAAGGACTTCATTGACCGCCTGTACCGCAGCACCGCGCGGCCCGTGTACCTCTCCCCCGCCCTCGGCCGGTCCGTGGTGGCGCCGTACGCCTCGCAGCTGTTCGCCACCGGCATGGCCTTGCGCCTGTCGCAGGCCCCCATCGACAACATGGCCCGCCTGCAGGCCAACTGGCCCCGGATGAGCCGCACGACCACCGCAGGGCCGCTGTCGCAGAACTACCTGATGGTGGGCGCCGTGCTGTTGCGGCACTACCGCGAGATCGGTGATGAGGCCAAGGCGGCGGCCCTGGAACATGAACTGCGCGGCATGGCCCGAACGCTGGGGGCCACGGACCGCATGATCCGTCTCGGCGTGTTCGAACATTGAGCCATGCCGATGTTCAGCAAGGAATACGGCAAGCTGGGCGATGAACGCCTGATGGAGCTGGTGGTGCGCGGCGATGAACGGGCGTTCGCAGCCCTGTACGACCGCTACAGCCGAAGGCTGCTGAGCTACTTCCACCGCATGCTGTGGAACGACCGCGAGATGGCGCAGGACTACCTGCAGGACCTTTTCGCCAAGCTGGCCCAACGGCCGGGCAGCTACGATCCGGCGCGCCCCTTCCAGACCTGGCTGTTCAGCGTGGCGAACAACATGTGCAAGAACGCCTACCGCCACGAGGAGGTGGTGCGCACGGCCGCACGCGAGCTGCGCCATGGCGTGGACCGCGAGGAGGCGCTGGACGGCCGCTCCGTGGACCACGAGCGTTTCCGCGACCGCCTGGACACCGAGCTGGCCCGCCTGGACCCCGACCACAAGGCCACCTTCGTGATGCGGTACCACGAGGACATGGCCATCAAGGAGATCGCGGCCGTGTTCGGTTGTTCCGAAGGCACCGTGAAGAGCCGCCTGTTCTACACCCTGAAAAAACTGGCCGAACGCATGAAGGAGTTCGACCCCAATACGCCTGCCGCGAAGGCGGGCATCCCCCACCATGGAAAGGCGTGAACTGTACGACCCCGAGGACATCGAGAGCCTGCTGAGCGAGCGGAGCTTCGATGAGCTGCTGGAGGAGGAACGGGCCTACGTGCTCCGCCACCTGAGCGGCCGTGAGGAGTATGAGGCGATGCGCTCCCTCCTGCTCGACCTGCGCGACACGGAGCGCGATGCCGAGCCCCTGGAGCCCGACGCCGGCATGCGCGACCGTGTGCTGCAGGTGTTCCGCGATCAACAGCAGCCGCGCTGGCGCGTGTGGCTGAACAGCGTGGGGCCCCTGGTGATGCCCCGCGACCTGTCGAACCTGTGGCGGCCCGCGCTGGCCTTCGGCACACTGGCCCTGCTGGTGGTGGTGGGCATCTGGGTGGTGAACTCCACCGGTGTGCAGAAGAATGCCGAGCTGGCCGAAGTGCGCCGGCCTGAGCCACCATCCAAAGCATCCGAAGCGAACACCGGGGCCTTATCGGAACTGGACAGCGCACCCTCGGAACCGTTCCGCACGTTGACCGAAAGCAACCAGGCGCCCGGACTGATGGCCCCGGTGGCCGTGCAGGAGGAAGCCGTGGCAGCGGAGATCCAGGAGGACCTGAACGAGCCTGCCGCGGACCAGGAACTCGCTGCTGGTGCGACCACCACCGCGGATGCCGTGGCTGAAAAACGCGAACAGGAAACCACCAAGGCGGCCGCTGCTGAGCAGGCGGATAGGGTCATGATGTCCGAGCAAGAGACCAGCCGCACGATCGGCACACGGGAACTGATCCAGAACCAGTCGCTCGCCAACACGGAAGTGAAGGTGGCGGCCGGAAAGGACCGCAAGCGCATGGCGGAACAGCCGCGGTCAGGTCGTGCCTTGGACCAGGACCAGGCGCTGCTGGGGCTGCTGGCCGCCGGCTGGTAAGCTTATTCGATGGTGAACGGCTGCGTGATCACCAGATCACGGGCGGTGACGGTGAGCGTGTGCTGGCCGCGCGGGAACACGCCCTTGTCCAGTCGCCGCACCAGTTCCTCGGTCAGGGCCTTGCCCTCCTCGCGGTAGAGCGTACGGCCCTGCGCATCGCGCACCTCGAGCACCACGTTGCCGATGCGGCGGTGGTTGAGGACCTGGATCTGGATGAACGCGGAGGAGCGGGAACACTCGACCTTCAACGAGGAGCCACTGTTGGGCTCACCGGCCTGCACCGGGCTTGCCAACAAGAGGCCTATGCTCATGCCGAGCACCGGAAGGGTCCTACGCAACTCGCGGAACATGGAACAAAGATAGGATGACGGCCGGTGGGATCCAACTCCGCCCCCTTCAAGCCTTCAAGGTCCGGTCGTGCCCGGCATCCACCAGCTGCTCACCAGCCGTGGTGTTGAGCGCATAGTTGAACCCGTTGAAGACGCTCCAGGCCCCATGGGCACCGTCCTTGCGCAGGGCGAGAAAGCCCACCTGCATGCCCTCCAACTGCGGGTTCTGCTTCACGATGCGCCGCACCGCCTCGCGACAGGCCTCCTCCGGCGAACGTCCATGCCGCATCAGCTCCACCACCGTGTGGCTGCCCGCCGTGCGGATCACCAGCTCGCCGACGCCGGTGGCGCATGCAGCGCCCACCTCGCCATCCACGAACAGGCCCGCACCGATGATGGGGGAATCCCCCACCCGACCGTGCACCTTGTAGGCCATGCCGCTCGTGGTGCAGGAACCGGCCAGCTGCCCGCTGGCATCCATGGCGATCATGCCGATGGTGTCGTGGTTCTCGATGTTGGCCACGGGCTGATACCGCGACTCCTTCAACCAATCGTTCCAGGCCTTGCGCACCTCGGGGATCTCCACATCGCGGGGCGTGAAGCCGTTCTCCAGGGCCCAGCGCTCGGCGCCGGCGCCCACCAGCATCACGTGGGGCGTGCGTTCCATGATGGCGCGGGCGATGCTGATGGGATGCTCGAAGCGCTGCACGAAGGCGACCGCACCGGCGCGCCCGCCATGGTCCTGGATGCAGGCATCGAGGGTCACCCGGCCATCGCGGTCGGGCATGCCGCCCAGACCGACACTGCGGTTGGTGAGGTCGCTCTCCACCACGGCCACGCCCTGCTCCACGGCATCCAGCACGGAACCGCCCTGGCCGAGCACCTCCCACGCCTTCGCGTTGGCCGGAAGGCCATGCTTCCAGGTGCTGAGGACAATGGGGCCGGGAATGGCCAGCGTGGCGGCCGCCTGTCCGGATGTGGCTTCATCCTCCTGCCGGGTGATGCAGCCCGTGACCAGCGCCGCTGTTCCCGCGAGACCCAGCTTGATGAAGCCTCTCCGATCGTTCATGCGGGCAAGGTAATCGCGGAACCGGACCGGACGTACGCGGGCATCCGTGCCGTCCGCCTACATTGGCGCTTCACCTCCGCCCATGCACCGCACCACCCGGCCGCTGGCCGTGCTCACCTCGCTGTTCTTCCTCTGGGGTTTCATCACCGTGCTGAACGATGTGCTCGTGCCGCACTGGAAGCAGCTCTTCGCACTCACCCACGCGCAAAGCCTGCTCGTCCAGTTCTGCTTCTTCGGGGCCTACTTCATCGGCTCGGTGGCCTACTACCTGACCTCGGTCTCCTCCGGCGATCCGATCGCGCGCATCGGCTACAAGCGCGGCCTCATTGCGGGCCTGCTCATCTCGGCCGTCGGGTGTGCCCTGTTCGCTCCGGCCAGCCTGATGCACAGCTATGCCGCGCACCTGGCCGCACTGTTCGTGCTGGGTATCGGCTTCACCGTGCTGCAGATCGCGGCCAACCCCTTCGTGGCCATCATCGGCGATCCGGAGGGCGCCAGCAGCCGGCTCAACCTGGCCCAGGCCTTCAATTCGCTGGGCACCACCCTGGCCCCGCTGATCGGCGGTGCGCTCATCTTCGACCACGTGGACCCCGCAGCGGCCGTGCGCCTCCCCTACCTGGGCCTCGCCGCCATCCTGCTGCTCATCGCCGGTGTGGTGTGGGTCACCGCGTTGCCGTCGCCCACCATCGCTGATGGGGCCACCACGGGCAACGCATGGCGCTACCCGCAGTTGCGCCGCGGCATGCTCGCCATCTTCTGTTACGTGGGCGCCGAGGTGGCCATCGGCAGCCTGCTGATCGCCTTTGCCGGACTGGACAGCGTGCTCGGTCTTTCCGAAGAGGAGGCCAAGCACTACCTGAGCCTCTATTGGGGCGGTGCCATGACGGGCCGCTTCCTGGGTGCGGTGGCCCTCAACGAACGGTCGTCCAAGGGACAACGGCTGTGGTCCATGCTGGCGGTCGGCGCCGGGATGTTCACGCTGCTGATCCTTCTCAATGGTGGCGATGCGGAGACCTTGCAGCGGTTCTG
>CAUJFM010000266.1 GCA_963169595.1 Bacteroidota bacterium
CACCCATACCGCACCATCCTTCTCGTAGAACACTCCTTTCGACAGGCCCTCGAGCACATCGGCCTTGCCCAATACGTAGGTCTGGCTCTCGTAGTAGTTCTTGTCGAAGTCCACCCCGATACGTGCATAGGTGGCGTTGAAGCCCTCGTACACCCAGCCGTTCATCCGCTCCCACAAAGCGCGTACCTCGGGGTCGTTGGCCTCCCACTTCCGCAGCATCTCCTGCGCTTCAAGCAGGATCGGAGCGCGCTTCTCCGCCTCCTCCTTGGTGGTCCCATCCGCCATCAACGCTTCCACCTCCCGCTTGAATTCCTTGTCGTACTCCACGTAGTACCTGCCCACGAGCTTATCGCCCTTCAGGCCCGATGACTGTGGTGTCTCCCCGTTGCCGCCCTTCTGCCATGCCACCATGCTCTTGCAGATGTGGATGCCCCTGTCGTTGATCACCTGCACTTTGATGACCTCGTTGCCGGTGGCTTCAAGGATGCGGCTCACGCTCCACCCGAGGAAGATGTTGCGCAGATGGCCCAGATGGAGCGGCTTGTTCGTGTTGGGGCTGGCGTATTCCACCATCACCCGGCTGCCCGTGGAAGGGAACGCGAGGATGTCACGCCCAGCGGCCTCATGGATGAAGCCCGTCCAATAGGCATCGCTGATCACGATGTTGAGGAAGCCCTTGACCACGTTGAAGCGCGCCACCTCCTCCACATGCGCCACGAGGTACTCGCCGATGGCCTGTGCCGTCTGCTCCGGCCCTTTCCCGCTGACCTTCAAGAACGGGAACACGTTGATGGTGAGGTCGCCCTCGAACTCCGGACGCGTCTGCTGGAACCCTACGCTGCGCCCATCCAAGGCGTGGATGAAAAGTTGCTTGAACGCGTTCTGCAACGCGGGGATGAGGAGGGTTTGCAGTTTATCCTGGGACATGTCGATGAGGTTCCGAGCTGCACGAGCCAGGCACGGGCCTGCAAAGGAACGAGTTGGGCGCATAGCCGTGGACGTGCCAGCAACGGACCGTTATGGCGGGCAGCATACTAACGCCCCGGTCAATCCGTTGTTGTACGCCGCCCCCATGAAGAATATGCTCCGCACCACCGCCGCCATGTTCGTGATCCTGGTCGTTGGACTAAGCTTGGTGGTAGACCCCTTCATGCCCTTCCATGCCTATTGGCTGTTCACACTGCCGCTCTGCCTCCTGGTGGCTGTATCGGTATGGTGGACCACAGCCGGACGAGAACGACCCTTACGCCTGAAGCTCCTTTCCTTGGCGGCCTTACTGGTGTTCTCCATGCGCTACTGGGACTTTAACAGCAGAAAACCATTCCTGCGCAGATTCAATGGATTGGAGAAAGGTGATACCAAAGAAGAGGTGCTTCAACACATGGAAGGCTATCGGTACGGGCAAGGCAAGGGGTTCATTTTCGCTCGAACCAAGCGGCGACATCCCGAAGTGGCCGATAGAGTTGAGAACATGTGTTTCACCCATACTAGAGAAGGTTGGGGGGATTCGGACTGGGGTATAGTATACTTCGTGGACGGGAAACTCTGGGACACGCAATTCAGCCACGACTGAGAACATGTTTCGCGCCAGGCCACATAGCCACCTTCACGGAACACGAAAGGTCTCACACCTGTGCCACTTCCTGCTCTGTCACCGTCGCCTTCCTTACGTACGGCCGTATGATCAGCCGGATCGTGTTCTTCCAGCTCATGTACTTCCATGCCCAGTTGAACAGCACCTGCAGGCGGTTGCGGTAGCCCACGAGCGACATCAGGTGTACGAACATCCAGCCCAGCCAAGCGATCAGCCCGCCGATGTGCAGGCTGCCCACGTCCACCACCGCCTTGTAGCGGCCGATCGTCGCCATGCTGCCCTTGTCGCGGTAGGTGAAGGGTTTCAACGCTTTGCCATTCTGCCTGCGCAGTAGGTTCCGCACCAATAGCTGGGCCTGCTGAACCGCCGCCGGTGCCACCTGTGGGTGACCGCGCTCCCAACGTCCTTCGCTCATCAGAGCCACGTCGCCGTGCGCGTACACGTCGGGGATGCCATCGAGCTTGTTGAAGCGGTCCACGCGATAGCGGCTGGCCTTGGCCACCTCGGCGGCCTCGAGGCCGGGGATCAACACGCCCTTGACACCGGCGGCCCACAGCAACGTGTTCGCCTCCATGGTGCTGCCGTCCTGGAAGGTCACCACTTCGCCATCGTAGGACACCACGCGGGCGCCGAACTTCACATGCACGCCCATGCCTTCCAGGTAGTGGAGCGCTTTTCCGCTGCTCTTCGCGCTGAAGCTGTTCAGCACGCGGTCGTTGCCGTCCACGAGCCAGATCTGCATGCGCTCGCTCTCCAGCTCGCGGTACTCCCGCTTCAGCACCGTGCGGCGGATCTCGGCCAATGCACCGGCCATCTCCACGCCGGTCGGACCGGCGCCCACGATGATGAAGTTGAGGCATCGGCGCTGGCCCGCTTCATCCTGCGCGTACAGCGCGGCCTCGAAATCCTGTAGAAAGTCGCTGCGGATGTCGAGCGCCTGCGATATGCTCTTCAGCTGCATGGCCTCCTGCTCCATGCGCGCGTTGCCGAAGAAGTTGGTGGTGCTTCCCGTGGCGATCACAAGGATGTCGTAGGGGAAGCTGCCGCGATCGGTATGCACCACCTTGGCCGCAGGGTCCACGCGCTGCACCGCGCACATGCGGAACGCCACGTTGTCCATGGGGGCCACGGTGCGGCGGAACGGATGGGCGATGCTGTCGGCGCTGAGGCTGGCCGTGGCCACTTGGTACAATAGAGGCTGGAAGCAGTGATGGTTCTGCTTGTCCAG
>CAUJFM010000267.1 GCA_963169595.1 Bacteroidota bacterium
GGGGGGATTGCGCTAGGAAGCGCCATCCCTTGAGGGGAGGCTTCAAGGTCAAGCCTGTTATCGCTTCGCGCTAACGGGTTTTTTCATCGCCTGCCCTCGCTCAAGCTGCGCTTGGCTCGGTCAGTCAATGAAAAAGCCCGGCCACTGCGTGGCCAGGCTTGTCCTTGGCGGAGAGGGGGGGATTCGAACCCCCGGTACCGGTTGACCCAGTACGGCAGTTTAGCAAACTGCTGGTTTAAGCCACTCACCCACCTCTCCAGATGGCCCACCTCGTTCGGCGGGGCGGCAAAGATAGAAGGAAGGTGCAAATGCGCATCGTGCTCCTCCAACATCCGGTCGGGAACCGTCCCGGCCGGTGTCCAACACCGGTTCTTTCGTGGTCCGGGCAGCCGGTATGACCGGGCTGGCTCCCGTTTGTCGGGAATAGGCCCCGGCTGGTCGAATTGTTGAAACCTAACGGGCGGGTAAGTCCGTTATGGCTCAGGTCTTTGCCAACTTCACGCCGCCGTTAACCGACCTCTTCGACCTCAGGAACCGCCTATGCGCATCCGAACTCTGCTCATCCTGTTCCTCCTTCCGCTTTTCAGCCACGCGGTCATCTACTATGTGTCGCCCTCCGGGAACGACGCCAACAACGGGACATCCACCAGCACCCCCTGGCGCACCATCGCCCGGGTGAACCAGCTGGGCTCTGCGATCAATGCCGGGGACCAGGTCCTGTTCCAACGGGGCGGCGTCTACCGAGGCCGCCTGAACGTGAACGACAACGGCACCACCAGTGCTCGTATCACTTATGGCGCGTATGGCACCGGTGCCGCGCCCGTCATCAGCGGCAGCGTGGCCGTGCCCAACTGGGTGCAGTTCTCGGGCAACATCTGGCGCGCGCAGGTGGGACAGAAGGTGCACCAGGTCTACTTCAATGACCAGATGCAGACCCTGGCCCGGTTCCCCAACACCGGTTGGGCCCGCACCGATGTGGCCAACAGCACCTCCACCACGGATGCCACCCTCAACCAGTCCAGCGGCTACTGGACCGGCGCCACCATGGTGATCCGTACCACGAACTGGAGCTACGATACCGCCTACGTCACGGCCTTCAACAGTGGGGTGCTCACCCACACCGCCACCGGCAACAACCTGGGTGCCCAGCAGTGGGGCTACTTCCTCCGCAACAAGCTGGCCCTGCTCGATGCCCCCGGCGAATGGTACTACGAGTCCTCCACCGGCTTCCTGTACTTCTGGTGCCCCGGCAACGCCAACCCGAACAGCAACCTGGTGGAGGCGGCGGTGACCGATTTCGGCATCTACTTCAGCTGGCAGCGCAACAACGTCCTGGTCACGGACCTGGCCTTCAAACACCAGATCGAGGCCTCGATCCGGATGTCGGGCACCTCCAACGTGGAGGTGGCCAACTGCACCATCAGCGATTGTGTGCAGGCCATCTACAGCACCGGTTCCGAGCAGAACTTCCACCACAACACCTTCGCACGGATCTACAAGACCGCGGTGCACCTGCTGGACAACAACTCCCAGTTCAACAACAACACGCTCACCGACATTGCCCTGCATCCGGGTCTGGGTGAGAACAACTGGGGTTATTTCGGTGTGCGGACCACCGGCTCGGGCATGGTGATCCGGGACAACCGCTTCGAGCACATCGGCTACATCGCCCTGGTGATGGCTTCCAATGCGCTGGCCGAACGGAACTACGTTCGGTGGGGCCTGCAGATCCTGAACGATGGAGGCGGTATCGCCATCGACAATGCCGATGGCATGGTGATCCGGCGGAACATCGTCATGGACATGATCGGTGACTTCGAGAGCGTGGCGCCTGAGCACACGAGCTATTTCGCCATCAGCCATGGTATCTACTTCGGGAACATCAGCATCCGCAACACGCTGGTGGAACAGAACACGGTGTCGCATTGCGCCAGCAGTGGCCTCCATGTGGACCATACCATGGTGAGCACGGGGAACCAGATCAAGGACAACGTGCTGTTCAATAACAAGGTGCAGCTGTCCATCTCCGACTATTCCAACTACAACACGCCCGGGGCCACGGCACCCTACCACGTACCCGCCTTCAATACCGTCTATTCGGGCAACGTGCTCTACTGTGCCACCAAGGACCAGTTGTGCATGAAGCAACTGCACGTCTACTCGAACAACTGGGTGGATTACGGGACCTTCACCAACAACAAGTACTTCAACCCGTACAATGAGCTGAGCATCCTCCGCTTCAACACCTTCGCCGGGGTATGGGAGACCTACACCCTGGAGCGCTGGCAGGCCGCCACCGGGAAGGATGCCGGCTCCACGCGCAGCCCGTTGCGCCAGGCCGATATGGCCACCGCTTCGGAGCTCTCCGGGAACCTGGTGCTCAACGGCACCTTCAACACCAACGTCACGGGCTGGTCGGGCTGGCCCAACAACGCCACGGCCACCTGGGTGAACACCCATCTGGACAACGGCGCACTTCGGGCCTATATCCCCAACAACACGGTCTACCACGAGTACAACCTCCGCAGCCCGGATCAGTTCCAGATGCAGAACGGCCAGTGGTACCGCATGCGCTTCTCCATCGTGGCCCCCAACCATGGCATGCTGGCCGCGGCGGTGAAGGGCGTGACCCAGCTCACCGGCCCCAACACGATATACCAGCGCGACATCCCGTTCTCCACCGAGCGGCGCGACCTGGAGATCTACTTCCAGAGCAACCTCTCCGACCAGGCCATCGTGCAGATGACCAACAACTTCACCATGCCGATGTACTACCTGGACAATGTCCAGTTGCATCGCGTGACGGTGACGCCCTTGGACCCCTTGCAGGACCATGTGTTGTTGTACAACGACCAGACCACGGCCCAGGCCATCGCCCTGCCTTCGGGGTGCTGGCACGATGTGACCGGGACGCTGCAGGGTTCCTCCGTCACCTTGGAGCCGTTCACCTCGAAGATGGTGTACCGCGTTACCGGCACGGGCTGCTCGGTGCCCATTGCGAACACGGTGGGGGCGAAGGTCTTCCTGGGCGGGCCGATGAACTGGACCACCCTGCAGATGCGCGATGACCTGCGCGCAGCGGGTCTGGTGCCGACCACCGAGCCTTACACGAACCTCGGACTGAGCCTGGCCAATGCGGGGGCTTCTGTGCCTGCGGCCATGCTGCAGACCACCGGCGCCCAGGCCATCGTGGATTGGGTGGTGCTGGAACTGCTCACCAACCAATCCGGCTATCCGGTGGCCGAACGCAGGGCCGCCTTGCTCCGTGCCAATGGCGAGGTGGTGGCGGTGGATGGTTCCACCCAGATCCCCTTCACCACCACCACGGCCGGCAAGTACCTTGTGGTGAAGCACAGGAACCACCTGGGCATTGTGGCCCAGAGCCCGATCGGCACCAATGGCGCGGTCATCGACCTCACGCAGACCTCCACCGTGGTCTATGGCGTGGAGCCCACCCAGGTGAATGGTACGCGCCGGGCACTTTGGCCCGGTGATGCGAACATGGACGGGACGGTCCGCTACACCGGCCAGAACAATGACCGTGACCCCATCCTCAGCGAGATCGGCGGTGTGGTGCCCACGAACGTCGCCACTACCTACAGTAGGTACGACATCAACCTGGACGGCGCCGTGAAGTATTCAGGCAACGGGAACGACCGGGATGTCGTGCTCCAGATCATCGGTGGGGTGGTCCCCACGCAGGTCCGCGCTGCACAGCTGCCTTGAGCGTGAGCTCAGATCACCGTGCTGGTCCCTACAGGCGTCCAGCCCACGGCACCATTGGCCAGCTCGATCTCCTGCCAGCCGTTCACTTCCTGTAGCACGGTGACCTTGGTGCCTTTGTGCAGGATGAAGAGCACCACGCCCTTGGCATCAGGTGTACTGCGTACATCCACACGAGGGGTCATGATGATGGCCTCGTCCTGGCGGGCCAGGTCCCGTTGGCGGGTGTAGGCAAGCGCCGTACTGACCAGTGTGCCGGTGAAGGTGAGGGCCACCAAAGTGAGCAACACGCGGCGACCTGTACGGTGATGCACGAAGAGCAGCCCGGATAGCGAGAGGAACAGCAGTGCGCAGGCCCAAAGTGAACGACGTGCCCAGTGGTCGGGGTCGCTGCCGCCGAGGAAGCGGGCCCACCAGCTGCCCAGCGTGAAGGTGGGCATGCTGGCCACGCGGTCCTTCACCTGCTGACGGGCCAGTTCCAGGTTCGCGAGCACGTCCACATCGCCGGGAGCCAGCCGCAGGGCACGCTCGTAGTGCAGGATCGCCTGGGCCACATCGCCCATGCGGTAGTGGCAGTTGCCCATGTTGTAGAGCAGCCCGGAGGAGGTGAACGCGGTGTTCACGGAGTCATAAAGCGCCAGGGCATGGGCATGCTCACCAGCGGCATAGGCGGAGTCGGCCTCGATGACCAGGCGGTCGGCCTGCGCCTTGTCGAGGGCATGGGCGGTGTTCGCGACGAACAGCAGGCACAGGAGCAACAGGGTGGTCGGTCTCATGCGCGGAAGTGTTGTTCAATGGTGCCGATGAGCGCTGCGGCCTGTTGGTACAGGGTGCCCCGTGGCGTGTCCTCGATCGGGGCGAAGCGGGCCAGGTCGCAGGCCGTGATGAGCGCGCTGTAGCGCTGGGCGAGGGCCGTACCATCCGGCAGTCCGGACAAGCGCTCCTGGATGTTCTCACGCGTGCTCTCCGCAGGACCCAGACCGAACTTGTCCCCGAGATAGCCGTTCAGCGCCCTGCTCAAGGCATTGTAGAAGGTATCGCGCTCGTTGCGGTCCAAGGCCTGCCGGGCCAGGGCCAGGTGCCGTTGGGCCACCTTGTCGGCCTGCTTCCGCCGGGTGCCCACCACGTCCTGCGCGGCCTTCGTGCGGCGGCGGTGCCAGCCCAGCAGTAGCACGTAACCCAAGGCTGGTGCCGCCATGCCGGCCGTCCAGGCCCACGAGCCGAACAGTTCCTTGCCCTGTTCGCGCAGCTGCAGGTCCCCGGTCCGGATATGCCGAATGTCGGTGCCGAGCAATTGCACATCGGACTGCAGGGCCCGCTGTGGTACGGGTGCGGAGGCACTGCCATCACCGGGAGCCACCTCCAAGGTGATGGGCTCACTGGACAAGGTGCGGTAGGTGCCGGTCTTCGTGTCGAAGTAGCTCACCTGGATGGCGGGCAGTTCAAAGGTCCCGTCGTGGCGCGGGATGATGAGGTATTGGAACTCGCGGCTTCCGCCCATGCCGCCCGCGTTCACGCTGATGCGGTCCACCACCTTGGGGTCGTACACTTCCAGATCGCCGGGCAGTTCGAGCACCGGCGCCTCCAATAGCTTCAGATTGGTGCGTCCCGTGAACCGCACACTGATGTCGACGGAGCCGTCCACCTCCACCTGGGTGCGGGCGGCGGTCACGGTCATCTCCAGTTCCCCCACGGCTCCGTTGAAGTCGGTCGGCGCACCGGGTGGAAGGTCCAGCACGGTGTATTCCACGGCATTGCTGCGCACCTCCACGTTCCGGCCGGGGTTGAAGAAGGACCTGTCAATCACGCAGGTCTGCACGAAGGGTTCGATCCGCAGGGTCCCGCTGCGCTGGGGGAACAGCACCTGTTTGCGCAGCACGGCCACCCTGTACTGCACACCGTTGATCGTTTCCAGCTTGTCCTCCCAACGGGGCTCTCCGAGGTCCACCTCCTCCACCCAGGCGTTGGAGATCTTCGGCATCTCCTTGGGCACGGACTGCAGGTTGGCATACCGTGAATAGAGCATGTAGGTGGCGATGACCTGTTCGCCCACGTAGCCTTTGTTCCGGCTCAGACTGATGGTGGTGAAGAGGTTGGGGTCGCGCTGTTGCCCCAATGCCGCCTGCGGGTCGCCTGGTCGGGTCGCATTGCCTTTCGTCACCTCCACCACGATGGGCTCGGTCTGTATCGTGCCTCCGCCCACCTTGGCCTGTGCCGGGCCGATGGTGTAGCGACCTGGTCTGGTTGCGGTCAGCAGCCAGGTCCGGGTCAATGAACCCCTCATTTGACCATTGATGATGACCATGTTCGGTAGATCGAACGGCCCCTGAACGACCATCATGCCACCGAGGTCCGGGGCACCGAAGCTTCCCCGCGCATTGGTGAGGGTGATGGAGAGCTTCACGTGCTCGCCGACCGCGATGGTGTTCCGGTCCACGGAGGCCTGGAAGGTGATCTCCTGGGCACTGAGCCGGGAGATGCCGCCGAAGGTCAGCACGAGCAGGAGACCGATGGTAGCTGTGGTCCTCATGTCACCAGTCCTTGTCAATGGGTATGCGTTGTGCAGGACGCATCCGCTGCCGCACTTTCAGCTGCACATCGCGTTCGTTGCGTTGCAGGGCATCCAGCATGCGGCGGGCATCCTTGGGGTCGATCTGGCCAGGAGCCGCTCCCCGGCCACCGGGTTCTCCCGAAGGAGGTTGGCGTTGCTGTTCACCATTCTGGGACCTGTCCTGTTCCTGCCCATCGCGCTGCTTCGCCTGCTGGTCCTTGTCTTGTTGCTGATCCTGCTGGCCTTGCCCCCCTTGTTGTTGCTGCTGCTCCTGCTGCTGTTGTTGCTGTTGCTTCTCCTCCTTCAGCAGGGCCTCGGCCAGGTCCTTCAATTTGCGATCGTCCGGATGTTCGGCCAGACCGCGGTCCAGCAGTCGCAGCGCGGCCAGCTTATCCTTTTTCACGAACGCATGTGCGGCACGGTCGTACCATTCGGAGGCCGGTGTCCGCTGGGCCATCACGGGAATGGATAGCGACACGCAGGCCAGCAGGACCAGGATATGGATAGGCCTGTTCATGATCCCTTTCGGATGCTGGTAACGAGCTCCAGTTTCTTCATGTACTCCTGCTCCTTGGCCAGGGAAGGCTCTTGCTGCAGGCCCTGCTGCAACA
>CAUJFM010000268.1 GCA_963169595.1 Bacteroidota bacterium
CACGCCACCACGTCCCCAACCCTCCCCCGTATCGCCGCCTCGAACTTGGCCCAACTCAGGTCCGCATCAGGCTCGCGCACGCCGTTCACACCTTGCTTGGGGTTCACCACGGCGTACCATGCCGCGTTGTACAGCCGCTTCATCAGCAAGCGGCGCAACCAGATGGCCGCGCGCTGCTGGTAGGTGGCGCCCACAAAGGCATCGTCAATGGGGAAGTGCGGCTGATTGAGGCTCTTGCCACCGCCGCGTGACTTGTCGTCGTCCTGCATGAAGAACACGATGCCGAGCCAGGGAGGCCGCGTACCGATCAACCCCTGTTCTGCCGCTTCGAGCAGGTCGGTGGCGTTGCCGAGGGATTCCTCGGTGCGGTTGTTCATGTTGTTGCCGTAGCTGCCCAGGATGCTCTTGAACTCCACGGCCGCCACCAGCACGCCCTTGTGGACCACCACCACGTCCCATTTCTTCTGCGGGCGGTAGAAGCCGGGGATCTCCAGGTTGCGTCCGCCGCAATGCACGCTCTCTGGCGGCATGCCTGCATCGATGAAGATGCCACGGACCAGTTCGGAGAGCGGGTCCAGATGACGGCCCGAGGTGACACCGGCGCGCAGGCCCAGATCCTTGTTGCCTCCTTCTCGGGCCTTCTTCTCGGCCTTGCTGCGCAGCTTCCACAGCGCCAGCACTTCCTTGCGCGGATCTTTCTTCATCACTTGAAGCGGGGCAGTGCGTTCAGTCCATACGCCAGGAGTGCCGCCTGTGTAGCGCCCGCCCTGTCGCGGTCGCGGAAGGCCTGCCTGAGCGCGTTGCTCAGGTCATCGTTCAAGCTGCCGGGCGCAGGAACGCGGATCATGCGCAGGTATTGCGACTGGAAGCGCATGGTGCCGTTGCGCATCTTCACGCCATAGGCCCGCACGAAGAGCTCGGCCACTTCGGAGAGCAGCAGGCCGCCCAGCACTTCAAGGTCCCAGCCGGTGCTGGTGATCCAATACAAGTTGTGGTGCGGGTAGTGCTGTGTATCGAGCACCGGCGAGATGGTGCTGCTCATGTCCTGCAGCACCAGCTTGGGTCGTTCGCGCAGGCCGCGATGCACCTTATCGATGGTGGCGTACCAGCGGTGCTGCTGCTTCTGGGCCACGTGGCGCTTCTTGAGCACCGCGGCATGCTGCTGGAAGTAGGCCTTGAGCCTGGGATAGGCCATCAGGTCCACGAGCTGGCCTTCTTCATCCCAAGGGCTCACGAGGTATTCGCCCTGCCATTGGACACGACCGGTGGTGATGTCCGCCGACGTGAGCAAGGGAATGAGCCGATCGGGTTCCACGCCGTGTGCATCATCGGTGATGAACACATCATCCGCACCGGTGGCAATGCCGATGCCCACCTTGGTGCCGGTGGCCGTGTCCTCCAAGGGCTGGAACCGCTCGGCCATGTCCTCCAGGAAGGCCAGCACGTCCGGTGAACCGCTGGGCCAGATCTCTTCCGTGCGGAACCAGTCGGGCAGCACGCAAGCGGAGAACAACGGATCGGAGACCGCGCCTGGGGCCTCCCTTGTGAACCAATCCTTCAATCGTTCGCCACCGTGCGCATCCAGCGAAGCCTGCGCCGAAGCATAGAGCACGGGACCTTGGTTCCCGTTCCGGATCATGGTGATGGCCGGATAGGCGGAGACGGGTGCTGCAAAGGCATCCACACCGTGCATCTCGAACATGGCGTCCACCGCGTAGCGTTCGCTGATGAGCTTGCGCAGCTTGCGTCCGTAGGCGTTGTGCTGCCAGCGGTCGGCCACGATGAAGCACAGACGACCGCCGGGCTTCAAGGAGCGCAGGCCCTTCTCGATGAAGCCGACGAAGATGTCGGTGCCCATCGTCATGGTGCTCCACAACCGGATGTAGGTGTTGCGTCGTTCCTCGGGGATCTCCTGTGCCCGGATGTAGGGCGGGTTGCCGATCACGAGGTCGAAGTCGGCAATATCCGCAGCGAGTAAGTAGTCGGCATGACGGATCCAATGCGCGACGATCGCCTCCACGTTGGCCCAACCTTCGGCCACAAGCAGCGCGGCGATCCGCTCCCGCGCGGCCTGCACGTTGCGGCCTTGCAAGTCATAGGCGCGGATGGCGTCGCGGGCATCGGTCAAGGCCCGGCCGTGGGTGCGCAACGAATCCGACAACCGTTTCACGATCCGCTGGAGGAAGGCCCCATCGCCACAGGAGGGCTCCAGCAGGCGGATGTGCGACAGGTCTCGCTGAGCGCGGTAGTCGCAGAGGTCGAGCATCAGGTCCACCACCCACTCCTTGGTGAAGACCGCGCCATGGTTGTCGCCTTCCTCGATGGCGGGCAGGGCCGGGACGAGCTCCAAGAGCTCGCTCTGGTCGAGGAGGGTGAGTTGGGCGGGGGGCATCGTGTTGGGCGAGCGACGGTTAGACCGTCAACCAATGGAGCTCAAAGTAAGGAACAGGCCCGCTGATACCCGTGCGCCCCCTGTCCAACCACCTTATTGCCGCCTTGAACTTGGCCCACCTCCCCGACCCACTCACCAGCAGCCCACCTCCACCCGGGTGCAGGGCCCTGCACATCCCAAAACTGCCAGCCCGGCACCGATCCGTCGCTTTTTCTGCCAGATCGACATCAGATTCGGCACAGATCAATCAAGTTGCCGCTCAACTTGATCAAGTTGTGGCACAGTTCAATAAAGTCGTGGCTCAACTTTATAAAGTCGAGGGTCGGATCAATAAGGTCACGGCTCAACTTTATCAAGTCGTCGCGCAAACTGATCAAGTCGTGGCTCAACTTGACCAAGTCGCCACACAAACTGATCAAGTTGCGGGGTAGGTCGATCACTTCATCGGGCCTCCAGATGGAGTGGAGCCACGACCGAATGGGGCCGGGCGGCATCCCGATCGGTCCGGAGGGTCGCCAACGGAAGTCGACGCACGAAGCTGCCATCCGCTGCCGCGAGCCTATGACCCACGCCCCCTCACGGCAACGCCTCCATCGCCGCCTCCAGCGCGGCATCCACCCCGGCGTTCA
>CAUJFM010000269.1 GCA_963169595.1 Bacteroidota bacterium
CCGGGTCGAGCGCGTTCTTCTCCAAGTGAACGGTATAGCCGCCATCCACACGTTCCAAAGGCGGTTTGACGGCCGGCTTTGTGCATGCGGATAGGAAGGCGACAGCAGGGAGGAGAAATGCATACCTGACCGCTTTGGGTATGTGCACGGCCAAGCTCTTGTTCGGAAGCTCTTTGGTCATCATGATCGGTAAGAATTAGGCCAGGACCCCATCATACGGTCCTGGCCTAAAGTTAACCTGCACGATCGACAAGCGCTACGCGCATCAACCCTCGCTGCACATCTTCGCCGGATCCACCCACTTGTCGAAGTCCTCGGCGCTCACGTGGCCCAGCGCGA
The DNA here is from genome assembly GCA_963169595.1 of Bacteroidota bacterium. GTDB lineage: Bacteria > Bacteroidota > Bacteroidia > Flavobacteriales_F > PHOS-HE28 > PHOS-HE28. The sequence goes on from CAUJFM010000269.1 coordinate 340, forward strand.
TGGCGGCCTCCTTCAGCGTGGTGCCCTCCTTGTGCGCCTTTTTCGCGATCTCGGCCGCCTTGTAGTAGCCGATGTGCGGGTTGAGGCTGGTGACGAGCATGAGCGAGTTCTCCAGGTGGCGCTTGATCACCGGGCGGTTCGGCTCGATGCCCTCGGCGCACTTGTCGTTGAAGCTCACGCAGGCATCGCCGATCAGGCGGGCGCTCTGCAGCACGTTCGCGGCGATCAGCGGCTTGAACACGTTGAGCTCGAAGTGGCCATTGCTGGCACCGATGCTCACGGCCACATCATTGCCCATCACCTGGGCGGCCACCATGGTGAGCGCCTCGGGCTGCGTGGGGTTCACCTTGCCAGGCATGATGCTGGAACCGGGCTCGTTGTCGGGGATCACGATCTCGCCGATGCCGCTGCGCGGGCCGCTGCTGAGCATGCGGATGTCGTTGCCGATCTTCATAAGAGAGACCGCGAGACGCTTCAGCGCACCGCTCAGCTCCACCATGGCATCGTGCGCGGCCAGCGCCTCGAACTTGTTGGGGGCGGTGACGAATGGCAGGCCGGTGAGCTCGGCGATCTTCTTCGCCACGAGCACGCTGTAGCCCTTCGGTGCGTTAAGCCCGGTGCCCACGGCCGTGCCGCCGAGCGCCAGTTCGCGCACCATCTCCAGTGCGTTGTTCACCGCGCGCAGGCCGTTGTCCAGCTGCTGCACGTACCCGCTGAACTCCTGGCCCAGCGTGAGCGGCGTGGCGTCCATGAAGTGCGTGCGGCCGGTCTTCACCACGTCCTGGAAGGCCTCGGCCTTCTTCGCCAGGGTGTCGCGCAGCTTCTTCACGCCGGGGATGGTCACTTCCACCGTCAGCTTGTAGGCCGCGATGTGCATGGCCGTGGGGTAGGTGTCGTTGCTGCTCTGGCTCTTGTTGACGTCGTCGTTCGGGTTGAGCACCTTCTGCTCATCCGTGAGCTTGCCGCCGTTGAGCACATGCGCGCGGTAGGCCACCACCTCGTTCACGTTCATGTTGCTCTGGGTGCCGCTGCCGGTCTGCCAGATCACCAGCGGGAACTGGTCGTCCAGCGCCCCGGTGAGGATCTCGTCACACACCTTGCCGATGAGGTCGCACTTCTCCTTCGGCAGCTTGCCCAGCTCCAGGTTGGTGAGCGCTGCGGCCTTCTTCAGGTAGGCGAAGGCATGCACGATCTCGCGCGGCATGCTGCCCGGCGGGCCGATGCGGAAGTTGTTGCGGCTGCGCTCGGTCTGCGCTCCCCAGTACTTGTCGGCGGGCACCTTCACCTCGCCCATGGTGTCCTTCTCGATGCGGTACTCCATTGTGTACAGGCATTTTGGGCGCGATGTGACACGCCCGGTTGGTTTCAAAGCAGTTCCTCGATGCGTTCGGTGGGCCGGCCGATGACCGCCTTGTGGCCCTTGACAATGATGGGGCGCTCGATGAGCACGGGATGCTCGTGCATCACGCGCACCCATTCATGGTCGTTGAAGCGCAGCCCCTTGAAACGGTCCTTGTACAACTGTTCGCTCTTGCGCACCAGCTCCTCCGGCTTCACACCGAGCTTCATCACCAGCATCTCCAGCTCCCGCTCGCTCGGCACATCTTTAAGATACTCCACCACCTTGGGTTCGATGCCCTCGTCACGCAACCGCTGCAGCGCCTCACGGCTCTTGGAACAACGCGGATTGTGATAGATGGTCCAGTTAGCCATATCCTTCTCTCGTGAGTGCCGTCCCGGGCGGATGACCATCCGCCCTTACGCCACCTTCTGGCTTTGTCCGTGCTGCATCAGGTAGGCCTTCAGGAAGCCGCCGATCTCCCCGTTGAGCACATCGTCCACGCTGCTGGTCTCGAAGTCGGTGCGCACGTCCTTCACCAGCTTGTAGGGCTGTAGCACGTAGTTGCGGATCTGGCTGCCCCACTCGATCTTCTTCTTGCCCGCCTCGATCTCGCTGCGCTTGGCACGGCGGCGCTCCAGCTCCATCTCGTACAACTGGCTCTTCAGCAGTTGCAGCGCCTTGGTCTTGTTGTCCAGCTGGCTGCGGGTCTCGGTGTTCTCGATGATGATGCCCGTGGGCGCGTGGCGGAGTCGCACGCCGGTCTCCACCTTGTTCACGTTCTGGCCACCGGCACCACCGCTGCGGAAGGTATCCCAGGTGATGTCCGCCGGGTTGATGTCGATCTCGATGCTCTCGTCCACCAACGGGTACACGTACACGCTCACGAAGCTGGTGTGGCGGCGCGC
>CAUJFM010000270.1 GCA_963169595.1 Bacteroidota bacterium
TGGGACACGATCGCGCCGCTGCCCGCAAGCGGAAGGCAGTATGCCAGCGCCTTCACCTTGAACGGGCAGGGTTATCTGTTCGGGGGGATCGATGCCAGTGGTCCACTGAATGAACTGTGGTGCTATGACCCGCTCACGGACACGTGGTCGGCCCGCGCGCCGTTGCCTGCACCCGGCCGGTATGCGTGTGCCGTGTTCACCCTGAACGACGAGGCCTATGTATGCACCGGGATGCTGGACGGGGGTATCCCCACCAATGAGGTGTGGAGGTATGATCGGATCACGGATACATGGGCCTCCCGGACACCAGTACCGGGACCTGCGCGTCACCGGGCCATGGCGTTCGATCACCTGATCATGGGCGGGGCTGATGGCACCGGAAATGCGCTCACCGATGCCCATGCATACTCCACCAGTACGGATACCTGGACGGTGCGCAGCGACCTGCCAGGTCCACGCTACGCCGCGGAGGCGGTCGACAACCTGTTGATCGGCGGAGCCTCATCCGCCTCGACCCTGCACGCCGACGTGTGGAGCCATGACCCAAGCAATGACACCTGGAGCACCGCTCTGCTGCCTGCATTCCCGGGTGGGCCACGCAGGAGCGCCGTGTCCGCACCCAACCTCTACCTCATGGATGCCGGGATGGTCTTCTTCGGCACCGGCAGTGATAACCAGCAGCGGTATCGGGACTGGTGGATGCTGACCTTTCCTGTTGGAGTGCCGGAGGAGCGACAGGGGATGGTGCGTGTATTCCCCAATCCGGCGAAGGACCGCATCACCGTGGAGCATCCGGTCCACACCCCACTGGATCGCCTTCTCCTCCTCGATGACCGAGGCACCCTCCTGCACGCTTGGAAGCGTCCGTCGGGCGCGATCGAGCTGCCGCAGCTCGCTCCCGGACACTACCTCCTTCGTTGTGAAGCCCCCTCCCTGCGCAGGACGCTTCCACTTGTGATCCTTCCCTGATGCACTTCCTCTCCGAAGACCTCGAACGCTACAGCGCTGCACACAGCGCCCCCGAACCGGAACACCTGCGCGCACTGGCCGAGGAAACGCGCACCAGCGTGGACATGCCGCAGATGCTGAGCGGCCATCTGCAGGGACGGTTCCTCTCGCTCATGAGCCGGATGCTCAGCCCCCGGCTCGTGCTGGACATCGGCACCTTCACCGGCTACAGCGCCTTATGCATGGCCGAAGGACTGGCCCCGGACGGCGTGCTGCACACCATCGACATCAAGACACCGCTGGCCTCCCTGGTGGACCGGTACGTTCGGCGGGGCGGGTACCACGACCGCATCCTCCAGCATCTGGCGCCCGCCGCGGAGGTCATTCCACGCATCGCCGGCACCTTCGACCTGGTGTTCATCGATGCCGACAAGCAGAACTACTGCACCTACTTCGACCTGGTGGTGGACCGGGTGCGTCCCGGCGGCCTGATCATCGCGGACAATGTGCTTTGGAGCGGGAAAGTACTGGAAGCGGCGGACCAGCAGGACGGCGAAACGCGCGGCCTGGTGCGCTATGCCCGCAAGGTGACCGATGACCCGCGCGTGGAGAACCTGCTCCTCCCCTTGCGCGACGGCCTGTTGGTGAGCCGCCGGAAGTGACGATCATCAGTCCGGCAGGCGGTACCAGTGGCGAACTTCGGTGCATTATGGAAGCACGGTTGTTCTACAAGGAACTGGGGCGGTTGCTCTACGCCATTGCAGCGGCTGACGGCCGTATCTCGGATCAGGAGGTGGCCGCCCTGAAGCGCATCGTGAAGGAGGAGTTGGTGCCACAGGAGGCCAGTACAGATCACTTCGGCACCGACCAGGCCTACATCACCGAGTTCGAGTTCGAGGTGCTCGCCGACCGGGGGGCCACCAGCGAGGAGGCCTTCGACTCCTTCATCACCTACATGGCCCGGCACCGGACCGACCTGGTCGATGAACGCCGGGAGTTGATCTTCCGGGCGGCCGACATTGTGGCACGCGCCTTCCACGGGGTGGGCAAGAAGGAAATGTCCTTCCTCAGCGAGCTGCACCGACACCTGGACCACCACACCTGAACCGATCGGCCGCCGCGCTATCTTGGGCCGATGCCCGATGGCGCGATGATCGATCTGCGTTCCGATACCGTTACCCGGCCCACCCCGGCCATGCTGGAGGCCATGTCCAAGGCCCTGGTGGGCGATGATGTCTTTGGCGAGGACCCCACCGTGAACGCGCTGGAGGAACGACTGGCCTCGCTCTTCGGCAAGGAGGCCGGTCTGTTCTGCCCCAGTGGCACCATGACCAACCAGATCGCGGTGCGGGTCCATACCCGGCCGGGCGATGAGGTGATCGGCGACGAGGGCATGCACATCTACCGCTACGAGGGTGGCGGTATCATGGCCAACAGCGGCTGCAGTGTGAAGTTCGTTCCGAACGACCGAGGGCGCTACACCGCGCAGGCCATGGAGGCCGCCATCAACAATGCAGCGGACAGCTACGTGGCGCGGACCCGGCTGGTGAACGTGGAGAACACCCACAACCGCGGTGGCGGCTCGGTGTGGGACCTGCAGGAAGTACAACGCATCCGCACAGTGTGCGACCGGCATGGACTGGCGCTCCACCTGGATGGCGCGCGCATCTTCAACGCCATGGCCGTGGATGGCCACACCCCGCTCGAATGGGGCGCCCCCTTCGATTCCGTGAGCGTGTGCCTGAGCAAGGGACTTGGGGCACCCGTGGGCAGCGTGCTGCTGGGTGGCCGCGAGTTCATCCGCGAGGCCCGGCGGGTACGCAAACGGATGGGTGGCGGCATGCGCCAGGCCGGCTATCTGGCCGCGGCGTGCATGCATGCACTCGACCATCATGTGGACCGGCTTGTGCTGGACCATCGGAAGGCCGCCCGTCTGGCCGCAGCGCTTTCCGGCCTCCCCTACGTGCAGACGGTGCTGCCGGTGGAGACCAACATCGTGGTCTTCGACCTCGCCGGCGGACGACGAGCCGCCGACGTGCTCGACCTGCTTCGGGACAAGGGTGTGCGTGCCCTGCCCTTCGGCCCGCACACGATCCGCATGGTGACGCACCTAGATGTGGACGACCAGGCCATCGAGCGCGCGGAGAACATCCTTGGCGAACTGCGACCATGAACAGGAAGCTGCTCCTACCCCTTCTGTTGCTTGCGGCGGGTTGCACACCCACCCAGTACCTGCACAAGGGCACCTACGATGGCATCGACGTCTCCTACCGGTGGAACCACCCGACCGGCAAGCCCAGCGAACTGCTGCTTCGGTTGGAGAACACCATGGACAACGCGCTGCGCATCGACCTGGAGATCGACCTCACCTACCAGGGGCGCACCGTGGAGACCTTCAATGCGGACACATGCATGCGGGCCGGCCAGGTGCTCAATGGTAAACTGAACGGCATCTACTTCATACCGCAGCAGGTGACCACGGAGCAGATCCGAACGGGCGGCACCGACCTCGGCCTTGGGCGCACCACCGTAACACCCTGCGATCGACCATGAGCGCTCGCGCCACATCGGACCGCTGGCTCATTGCGCTCTTCGTGGGCACGTTGATCGTGGCCTTCGGCACCTTGGTGTGGAGCTACCGGCAGATCGACCGGCGGGAGACCGACCTGGCGGAACTGGCGCTGGCCCGGAACCAGATGATGGTGACCAACAGGCTGGACGCCCTGTTCCGCATGACCGAGGAAGACCTGAAGCAGGAGGCCCGTGCGGTGGCCTACATGGACACCACGGACCGGGCATCGGTGCTCGACCGGTGGCAACCCCTGCTGGACGCCCATTGGGAGATCTCGGCCATCCGCCTCGCGGACGAGCTGGGCAATGAACTGGCCCTTTCCCGGCAGGGGACGGGGCTGATGTGGTTGGAAACACGTGAAGGATCGCGCAACTCCCCGCCACTGGTGACCCTGCTCGATGCCGGATCGCAGGCCGTTGGGGTGCCCGACCGCCCGATGAACGACACGGTGCATGATCCACGGCAACGGATCTGGTTCAGCCGCTCGCTGGAGATCGGAAGTCGTGAACCGGTGTGGACGCTGCGGCGCTATCCCGATGACAAGGCCATCCTCCAGGTATCGCTGTTGATCAGGAACCCCGGACCGGACCAGCCCCATCAGGTGATGATGTTCGACATCGACCTCTCACGATCGAACACCTTCCATGCCTACCGCGCCGACCTGGGGGTGCTGCGCTCCATCCTGCTGGACGATGAGGGATCCCCCCTGGTGTTGATGGAGCCCACGGACAGCCTCACCCGCCTGGCCGTTGAGCAGGCACGGGAGACCTGGTCGCAGGTCCGCTCGCGCCGCACCTTCCGTTTCAGCCTTGGTAGCAAGGACCACATGGGCACAGTGACCGCCTATCCGCTCAACGGTGCGCAACTGCTGCTGGGCAACTTCCTTGACCTTGACGCGATCAACCTGTGGACCGGCCCGGAACGCCGCATGGTGTTGCTCTTCGGACTGTTCCTCACCATCCTGAGCGGGTTGCTGTTGGCCACCTGGCGGGTGCGTGCGGTGGTGCGGAAGCGCATGCGGAAACAACAGCGGACCAATCGCAACCTGCAACGGAAGCTGGCCAAGGCCATCGGCGAACGGGACGTGCTGAACCGCGAGGTGCACCATCGCGTGAAGAACAACCTGCAGGTGGTGAGCAGCCTGCTGAACCTGCAGGCCTCCCGGCTGCAGGAAGGTCCGGTGCGACAGGAGTTCCTGCGTGGCAAGCGCCGCATCGACACCATCGCCCTGGTGCACCACAAGCTCTATGGATCGAAGGACCTGCGGAACGTGGACCTGCAGACCTTCTTCGGAGGCCTCATCGATTCCTTGAACGAGATGCACCGGCCGGTGAGCAAGGCAGTGAGCCACACGATCAGCGTGCATGGCCTGGTGGCCGATCAGGATACCGCGATCGAACTGGGCATCATCGTGTGCGAACTGGTGAGCAACGCCTATCAGCATGCGTTCCCGCACGCCACGGGTGGCCATATCGACATCGGATTGCAGCAGGTGGAAGGAGGCCTGTACCGCTTGCTGGTGAAGAACAACGGCAAGGGCCTGCCCACCGATTACCGCGAAGGTTCCGGCAAACTGGGCCTGGAGATCGTGGACGCGCTGGCCTCCCAGTTGGACGGCAGTTTCCACATCCGCACGAACGGCAGCGTCGCCTTTGAAGTACTGTTCCGCATGCTACGCGACAGTGCATCGCCCGACCCGGTGACCGGGGATGTGGAGCCGAACGAATAGGCCTGATGGTCACTTCGCCTTCTACCTAACAGGTGAGGCCAAGCTCAACGGAGCCACTCCACCTCCACCCGGCGCTCGCCTGGGTCGCGCCCCACACTGCGACTGTCGCCGTAGTAGTTCACCAGCAGTCGTTCAGCGCCGATACCCCGTTGCATCAAGTAGTTGCGCACCGCCTTCGCCCGTTCCTCGCTGAGGCGCAGGTTCACCGCCGGGTCCCCGCTTCGGTCGGTATAGCCGGTGATCAGTACACGGTCCTCGGGTGAGCGCGCCAGCTGCTCGAAGACCTCGTTGAGCACCACGCGGTACTCGGGATCAAGATCGGTGCTGTTGCGTGCGAAGCGGATCACGATGTTGCGGCCTGTGAGCATGCTCAGATCGGCCAGGGGATTCTCGTCCTGCCGCCGGTCCATGTCGCGCACATCCAGCTCCAGTCCGCTGAGCCGGTCCTCCAGGTCCTCCATGCGGTCGCGCAGCTCCCATAGCTCCTTGCGCTGATCCATACGATCGATGCGCTGGTTGATCGCATCCAGCTCCTCCTTGAGCCAACGATCACGCTTGCGCACCTTGGGTGCAACAGCCTCGGCCGGGGCTTCGGACGAACCGGCCGTACGCTGGGCCATGGCCGCCATGAGCTGCTCCCCGAGAGCCGGGTCCACACCACCACTTCCGGTATCGGCCAGTTGAAGGTCGAGCGCACAGAGGAAGTTCTGCTCATCGAACACCGTACCGCAGGTGGAATTGATGCGCACCTCCGTCGCCCCCTTATTGACATCACCGAGCACGCTCACTGCGGCCAGCGGAAGCAGATCGGCACGGACCTGGCGTTCCAGTTCCTCGCGCTGGGACCGCACGTAGTGATAGATGGCGATGTACTTGTCCTCCCCATCGCCGCTCACCACACCCGTGCGGGCCTGGCTCCAATCGATCTTCACCAACCGCTCCAGCTGTTGCCGGGTGGGCTGGCTCAATCCACCGAAGACCGCCTCATCGCTGAACGAAGCGACCGCCTCCCGGACCAGGGCATCGATCTCCGTCGCCATCTCACCGGGAGGCAGATCGGCCAACACACCGGTGCGTGTAAAATGGATGCGGGCATCGAGGTAGGTGCCAATGGCGGCCTCCAGCACGCGGTCCAGCATCAGGTGGACACCGGCATCCACCTGTATGCCCTGTTGCCATTGGAACTGCGGCGCCGCGCCGGGCACATTGCGCCATACGGCTTGGAATACGGGCGCGCCCACTTCAGAGGCTCGGCGGCCCTGTACGATGATGGTACCATCCTGCTGCTCACCGGACAGCTGCAGCACCTCCTGCGGCAAGGCCAACAACGGAGCACACCAGCACAGCGCGATCAATGTAGCCATGGACAGCGCGTGGGTCCACCAGTATGTTGAGCGCTGCTTCACTGGCCAAGAAGCTCGGTCAATTGCCGCCGCTCCCGGGCCCAACGGTACGCCTCCTCGCGCCAGCCGAACACCCGGAAGGGGAACGCGGGCTGATGCACCTGCTTGAAGAGCACGCCTTGGAGCCGCGCCTGGAGGTCCGTGGTGAAGAAGGCCACGGGATGGCCCTGCGCACCGCACATGCGGCGCAGCAGTTGCCGGGCCTCTTCCTGCACCACCACACCCGCAGGATACTCCAGCAGCACTGGCGAACGACGGGTAGGGTCAAGAGCGGAGATGAGCCGGATCAGCTCCTTCATGTCCCTGGTGCGCATGGTGGCACCGGGTGAAAGCACCAGGTGAAGGATGCCATCGTCCTTCCACAGCTCGAACGGACTGCGAAAGGCGCGCTTCTCCCAGCTAAGCATGCCGAAAGCTAGCCCCGGGGGATGCGGGACGTGGGGCCCTTTCCGGCCATGATCTCCACGATCGCTGTGGAAAACCTCAGCGCTTCACGCTACCCTCCACCACCCTTCCAACGGAGGCATCCGGCAGGGCCATACCCACAATGGCCGCTATGGTGGGCGCGATGTCCGCGATGGCCGTGCGCTCCAGCACCTCTCCCGAACGGACCCCCTGCCCGTACCAAATGACCGGTACGTGGGTGTCGTAGTTCCAACCACTGCCGTGCGTGGTGCCTTTGCCGGAGGGAACTCCCTCGGCCTCGATATACCCCGGCCGCAGGGCATAGACGATATCCCCGCAGCGCTGGGACATGAAGCCATTGGCCAACATCCGGTGCAGCTCGTTCCGGGGATGACCTTGCTGCAATTGTTCACGCGTGACCGCCACGGCAACAGCGGGATGCTCCATCAAGCGGCGCGCGAACTGCTCCAAGGCCGTCTCCGAGCCACTGAGGTGCACTTGACCGTCCATGACGTTCTCCAACGTACCGAGCTGGCCCCCGCTCACCTGCGCCGGCATGCTCTTCCAGATCTCCTGGGCCAGGGCCTGCATGTCCACATAGCCAGCACTCGCCTGCTGGTCCTTCAGGTATTGCGGCACATCCGAAGCGCCATGGTCGGCGGTGAGGAAGACGGTGTACCGGCCGGCACCGACCCGCTCATCCAAGGCCTTCAGCAGGCGTGCGATCTCCTGGTCCAGCCGGATGTACATGTCCTCCTCCTCGATCGAGCGCGGACCCACGCGGTGTCCCAGGATGTCGGGCGCACTGTAGCTCAAGGCGAGCAGGTCGGTGATGGCATCCCGGCCCAGCTCCTCGCCGTCCATGGCCGCCAGCGCGAGGTCCGTGGTGAAGGTGTTCCCCCATGGGGTGTACGACAGCAGTTCTAGTCCGCTGCCCGCCCGCCGCAGGCTGTCGAGGTTCACGGGCAGGATGGGTCGCAGTCCCCGGGCCAAGGGCACTTCGTAGGGGCTGTCGTCCGGAAGCGGTGTGTGGTAGCGCTCCCGTGGGAGCAGTGGCGACCACGTGTTCTTCAGGTACTTCTCGGGAAGGGCCAGCGCGTTGAACTGCTGCACCCAGGCGGGCAGTTCGTCGCGGTACCAGGTGCTGGTGACCACCTTCCCCTCGCTGCCACCGATGTACCAGTAGGCCCCATCGCCCATGCGTCCGATGGGCAGCACGGCAGAGCGGTCCTTCAGCGCCACACCGATGGTCCGCGCCTTGCCATCGAAACGCAGCTCGAGCTCATCGGCGATGGTGGTGGACAGCAATTGCACGGGGGAGCGCTGCGCGGCGGGCGAGGCACTGCCCACCCCCTTCACCAAGGTATCCTCCACGCAGTACACGGTGCGGCGGGACCGTGGATCGAAGCGGTCGTTCGAGACGATGCCATGATGGGCCGGTGTGGTGCCCGTGTAGATGCTGGCATGCCCGGGGCCCGTGAACGTGGGCATGTAGGTGAAGTGTGCATCACGCTGGAAAGAGCCCTGCTTGATCAGGCGTTTGAAGCCGTCCTCGCCGAAGTTGTCCCAGTAGCGATAGATGTAGTCCGTGCGCATCTGGTCCACCACGATACCCACGACCAAGCGCGGCGGAGCCTGCCAGGTGGGCAACGATGCATCCTGCGCGGACAACCGCAGGGTGACGAGGAGAAGAGCGACCAGGAACGGATGCTTCATGAGGAACGCGCCAGAAGATGGAACAGAAGGATGCCAGCCCCCACGCTCACCACGATGTTGAGGATCGCGTGGCCGATCAGTCCGTCACGCAGCAGCAGGTAGTTCTCGTGGCTGAACGTGCTCAGGGTGCTGAAGCCGCCGCAGAAACCGATCGCGAGCAGGGCCCGCCAGTGCTCACGTCCGGGAAGATGCACCTGCCAGCTCATCACCAACCACGCCAGGAGCCCTGTGGCGGCGAGGTTGGCGGCCAGGGTGGCCCAGGGAAAGACCCCAAGGTCCAGCCGGAGGAACAGCCTGCTCAGCGCGTACCGGGCCACGCTGCCCAAGCCTCCTCCGAGAAAGACCGCCAGCCAGAGCTTCATGGGATGGACCGATGGTTGCAGATCGCCCGGAAACCACGAACGGCCAATGCCCCGATGAGCCCCCCATAGAGGCCGCCCACGAGCACATCGCCGGGATAGTGCACCCCAAGATAGATCCGGCTGTAGGTGACGAGCGCTGCCCACACGAACAAGAGCGGTACTGCCCAGCGCGGCCGGCCCGACAGGATGCCGCTCATGAACATGGCGATGCCGAAGTGGTTGCTGGCATGTGACGATACAAAGCCGAACTGCCCGCCCCGGTAGACCTGCCCATCCGGGCCAACGAGCAGATGGATGTGATCCTGCAACGCGGCCACATGGCTCGGCCGCAGTCGCTGCACCGTGTTCTTGAAGAGGACCACGGAGCCGGTATCGGTGCACACTACCATGAGGGCGATGACCGGAACGGACCACGCCAGACCCCGCCAGCCATATCGCCGCCGGATCAGGTAGAGGAAGAACACATAAAGGGGGATCCACAGCTGCAGGTCGCTGACGTGCCACATGAACCCATCCAGCCAGGGCGCATGAAGCCCGTTCAGGAAGAGGAAAGCGGCCCGGTCCAGGGCATCGAGCTGTTCGATCAGGCCCATGCGTCGCTGTCGGCGGAAGGCGTCCCGTGGAGCATGCGCCAGAGCTTGTCCTTCAGTTCGTCCAGTCCGATGCGTGCCACGCTGGAGATCATCACGTGGTCCACGCCCTTGGGCAGCTCGCGGCGCAACTGTTCCATCAGCTCATTGTCCAGCATGTCGCACTTGGTGATGGCCAGCAGGCGCGACTTGTCCAGCAATTCAGGGGAATACTCACGCAGTTCGTTCAGCAGCACCTGGTAATCGTGCGCGATGTCGGCACTGTCCGCAGGGACCATGAACAGCAGCACGCTGTTGCGCTCGATATGCCGCAGGAAGCGCAATCCAAGCCCGCGACCCTCATGTGCCCCTTCGATGATTCCGGGGATGTCGGCCAACACAAAGCTCTTGTGGTCGCGGTAGGGCACGATGCCCAGGTTCGGGGTGAGCGTGGTGAACGCGTAGTCGGCGATCTTGGGCTTGGCCGCGGTGACCACGCTGAGCAGGGTGCTCTTGCCCGCGTTGGGGAAGCCCACGAGGCCCACATCCGCGAGCACCTTCAGCTCCACCACCACCCACTTCTCAATGCCGGGCTCGCCGGGCTGTGCATAGCGCGGGGTCTGGTTGGTGCTGGTCTTGAAGTGCTGGTTGCCCAACCCGCCCCGGCCACCGGAGAACAGGACGTGCTCCTCACCGTCGCGGGTCACTTCACAGAGCACCTCGCCGGTCTCATCATCCTTCACCACGGTGCCCAGTGGCAGTTCGATCACCTGGTCGCGGCCACTGGCCCCGGAACACTGGTTGCTGCCGCCGCCCTCACCGTCACCGGCAATGACGTGCTTGGTGTAACGCAGGTGCAGCAGGGTCCAGAGCTGGGCGTTGCCCCGCACGATGATGTGACCGCCACGGCCACCGTCACCGCCATCGGGGCCGCCCTTGGGCATGTACTTCTCACGGCGCAGGTGATTGCTCCCCTTGCCCCCCTTGCCGGAACGGCATTCGATACGGATATGGTCGATGAAGTTCATGTGCCCGATGGTCCATTTGTTCCTGTGGTCATGTGCGGGTGCGCACACGATCGCACGGGCCCATGTTCAGCCGATCGCCTTGACCAGGCGTGCGGTGATCTCCGCGATGGTGCCCACCCCTTCGACCGCCTTGTACTTGCCCTGCGCGCCGTAGTAATCCTTCAGCGGCGCGGTCTTGCTCTCGTACTCGCGGATGCGGTTGCGGATCACGGCCTCGTCCTGATCGTCGGCACGGCCGCTGGTGGCTCCGCGTCCGAGCAGTCGCTTCACCAGTTCCTCTTCCGGCACTTCCAGGGCGAGCATGGCCACGATGGGCTCCAGCTTCTCGTTGAGCATGGCATCGAGCGCCTCGGCCTGGGCCTTGGTGCGCGGGAACCCATCGAAGATGAAGCCCTTCGCATCGAGGTTCGCCTCGATCTTGTTCCGGATCATGCCGATGACCACCGCATCGGGGACCAGTTGTCCCACATCCATCAGCTCCTTGGCCTGCAGCCCGAGCTCGGTCTCCTCCTTGATCTCGGCGCGCAGCAGGTCACCGGTGCTCAGATGCACCAATCCGTAATGCTCGATCAGAAAGGTGCTTTGCGTTCCCTTCCCTGCGCCCGGGGGGCCGAAAAGGACAATGTTCAGCTTCTTCATGCGGGTTGATCAATGATCCGGTAAATGCCAGTGAGATTGCGGCCAAGGCCGTTGTGATCCAGCCCCGAACCGACCACGAAGGCGTTGGGGATGCGGATGGCCACATGGTCGATGGGGACCTGCTGCTTGTAGGCATCAGGCTTGAACAGCAGGGTGGCGATACGCACACTGGCCGGGTGCCGGTCACGCAGCAGGTCGAGGATGTGGACAATGGTGCTGCCGGTGTCCACGATATCCTCCAGGATGACGATGTGGCGCCCCTCGATCCGCTCGTTGAAGCCGATGAGGTCCGTGACCTTGCCCGAACTGCTGGTGCCATGGTAGCTGGCCACCTTCACGAAGGTGATCTCACATTCGATGGTGAGGCGCTTGAGCAGTTCCGTGGCGAAGAAGAACGCACCGTTCAGGACGCCCACGAACAAGGGGCGCTGGCCGGCATAGTGCGCATTCAGCTCCTGGGCCACGCGCGTCACGGCCGCGTTCACCTCGTTCTCGGAAATGAACTGTTCGAATTCGTGCTCATGCAGACGTACGCGCATGGTTCGGGCAAAGTGGGGCACGAAGGTAGCGATCGGGTCGTGCGCCGACCACCACGAACGGGCCCGCTCTGGAACGTGCGCTCAGACCGCTGCGCGGCCACTGCGTTCGCGGAAGGCCTGGTCCACCGCTCCGGGCGATGGGTAGTTGATGAGGATGGACCGCACGTCGTTCCGCTTGTACACGAACATACTGGAAGCGGCCACCGCACTGGCGCCCGCACCAATGGCCGCAGCCAGATCATTGAGGTCACGCGCGCCGCCCAAGGCCACCACCGGGACCTGCACGGCTGCGGCCACCTCGGCGACCAGCTCCAGATCGTAGCCCTTGAAGGTGCCTTCGCGGTAAATGGCATGGAGCAGGATCTCACCGGCCCCGGCATCAGCAGCCTCGCGGGCCACCTGCACAGGACCGCGCTTCGCACTGCGGCTGCCCGATCGGCCCACCACACGCAGCCCGCCGAACAGGGGCTTGTCCACATCGATGGAGACCATGACGCTCTGCGAACCATAGCTCGCCGCCAATTCAGTGACCAAAGCGGGCCGGTCCAGGAAGGCCGAGCACACCCCCACCTTCTCGATGCCGAGATCGAAGACGCGCTTGGCATCGTCCACGCTGCGAATGCCACCCGCATATCCGATGGGCATGAAGCACTCCCCGGCCATGCGGCGCAGCAGCTCATGATCGGGCCCTCGCCCGGCCTTGCTGGCACGGATGTCGGTGATGAGGAGCTCGTCCACCTCCTTGTCGTTGAAGATCCGGATGGCCATCAGGGGGTCGCCGATGTAGCGCGGCTCGCCAAAGCGAACGGTCTTCACCAGGCGGCCCTGGTCGATGCCCAGCACGGGGATCACGCGAACACGTTTCATGCGGGCTGCCATTGAATGAAGCGCTCCATCAAGGCCATGCCGAAGCGATGGCTCTTCTCGGGGTGGAACTGAACGCCCACGATGTTCCTCCGGGCCACCGCGCACACGAACGGATAGCCGTGCTCGCACAGGGCCAGCACATCGGACGGCTCCTCGCACACCATGTGGTAGGCGTGCACGAAGTAGAAGCGTTCCTCCAACCCATCCATGGGAAGAACGGGATGATCCTTCTTCACGGTGACCTCGGACCAGCCCATGTGGGGCACCTTGGCCCCGGCCATGCGTTCCTGTACGAACCGGACCACATCGGCCTTGAACCAACCAAGGCCGGTCGCATGACCTTCCTCACTGGACCGGGCCATCAACTGCATGCCCAGGCAGATGCCGAGGATGGGCTTGCCATCGCGCAGAACGGCCTGGTCCAGGGCCTCCTGAAGGCCCCGCTGGCGCAGCTGTTCCATGCCCTTGGCGAAATGGCCCACACCGGGCAGGATGAGGCGCGAGGCCGAGGCCACCTCCTCCGGCGAACTGCTGATGGTGCAATCACCACCGGCCTTCCGCACCATGTTCTCCACGGACGCGAGGTTGCCGAGCCCGTAATCCACAATGATGGTCATTGGTCAGGGCGTGAATGGATGGTTGCATGCCGACCAACCGCCTGCGCTGATCGTTCGACCCAAGGGTCGTGGGAACGGGTCAATGGAACTGGAATGCTGCTTCAACGCATGAGCGGGCGTTCCGGTTCCGTGAAGGCCGAGGACCAATGCGAACGCACGCCCCGAAGCGTGGAAGATGGTCCGCCCGCCCGTGTGGAATGGGGCACTCGTGGAGTTCATCATGCGTGGCGGCCCGTCCTTCCGAAGGGTCAAAAGTAGGCGCGATGGCCGTCCACGTCCAGCGCTTTGGACGCACCGTTGGGCAGTGCATACCACGGCACCGCGCTCGACTGGCGACCGTACCGTACTTTCGACCACATGCGGTCCATTCTAACAGGCCTATTCGCAGCCCTGACCCTGGCTGCCACTGCGGGTGGGGACCCTTTGCCCATGGGTGCCCGTGCGGCCGGCATGGGCTACACGGGCCTCGCCACGGCCGACCTCTGGGGCCTGCGGCTGAACCCTTCGGCCATTGCCGGACTGGAGCAGGCGACGGCCGGCCTCTTCTACCAGCAGCACTACCTCGCCAACGAACTGACCCAGCAGGGCCTGGCGGTGGCGCTGCCCGTGGGGAAAGGCGCCTTCGGCATCGCGGCCGACCGCTTCGGCTATGACCTGTACAACGAGACGCGCGGGAGCCTGGCCTACGCCATGCGCTTTGGCGATGGGTTCCGGGCCGGTGTTCAGTTGAACTACCTGAACGTTCGTTTGGGACAGAACTACGGAAGCACCGGCGCGTTCACGGCGGAACTGGGCATGCAGGCCCGGCTGACCGAAGAGCTCTGGATCGGCGCGCACCTCTACAACCCCACCCGGGCCCTGCTTGGCACCATGGGTGAAGGCGCGGTGATCGTGGAGGAGCGCGTGCCCACGCTGCTGCGCGCGGGTCTGGCCTACACGTTCAGCAAGAAACTGGTGATCACCGCCGAAGGGGAGAAGGACATCGACCGGCAGGAGCGCTTCCGGTTCGGGATCGAGTACAACCCGAACAAGGTGCTCTTCCTGCGCACCGGCATCAGCACCGGCCCGGTGCAGGGGCACTTTGGTGCGGGCTTCCGCGTGAAGCAACTGGACATCGACCTGGCCGTGGTGGCCGGCACCCCGTTGGGCACCACTCCGGTGGTGGGCATCAACTACCGCTTCCCATGAGGCACCTGGCCTTGGTGATGGTCCTGCTGGCCGGCACGGTCGCCGCACAGGTGGACGGGGTGCCGCGGGACCTCATCGAGCAGCGCATCGAGGAGGCCGCCGAGCGCTTGGGCGACGACAGCGACGTGGACCTGAACAACCTGTTCGAGGCGCTCACCGACCGGTACCTGGACCCCATCGACCTGAACCATACCGATGCGCAGGAGCTGAGCGCGCTCTTCCTCCTGGATGATGTCCAGATCGTTTCGCTGCTGCAGCACATCCGCAGGAACGGCAAGCTGCTCAGCGTGTACGAGCTGCAGACGATACCGGGTTGGGATGCGCGCACCATCCAGCTGATCCGCCCCTTCGTGACCGTGCGCGAGAACCCGATGGCCACCACGGCCGACCTGAAGCAACTGCTCACCAAGGGGACCCACGAGGTGATCATGCGCAGCATCGTGAACGTGGAGGAACGGCGCGGCTTCATGGACCGCAGGAACCCCTTCGGCCAGGAGTATCATGACCCGGAAGGCGACCTGCTCCCCAACCTCGGCGACCCGGGCGTGGTGGACTCCCTGCGGGCCAACAACAGGCTGTATCTCGGGAGCCCGTACAAGTTCTACACGCGCTACCGGTACCGCTACCGCCACAACCTGAGCTTCGGGTTCACCACCGAGAAGGACGAGGGCGAGGAGTTCTTCCGCGGCACGCAACCCGGCTTCGACTTCGTGAGCGCCCACCTCTTCCTGCGCGACATGGGGCGTGTGAAGGCGCTGGCCATCGGCGATTACCAGGCCCAGTTCGGCCAGGGGCTCACCTTCTGGAACGGGCTGGCCTTCGCCGCCAAGAGCAGCTTCACCATGAACGTGAAGCGCAACGCGGTGGGCCTGGCCCCCTACACCAGCGTGAACGAGAACCTGTTCATGCGCGGTGCGGCCGCCACCCTTTCCGTGACCAAACGCGTGGAGGCCACGGCGTTCTGGTCGCGCAAGCAGATCGATGCCAATGTGGGCACCCTTCAACCCGGGGAGGACACGCTGGGCACCAACATCCCGGAATCCACCTTCACGAGCTTCCAGGAGGATGGCTTCCATCGCACCTACACCGAGCTCAACAAGAAGGACGCCGTGCTGGAACAAGTGCTGGGCACGCACCTGCGGTACCGTGGCAAGGGCTTCAGTGTGGGCGGCACCGTGGCGCATGTCCGCTTCGACCGGCAGCTGGACCGCAACCTGCAGACCTACAATCAGTTCGAGTTCAACGGCAAGGAGAACACCACCGCCGGGCTGGATTGGAACCTGTTGTACCGCAACCTGAACTGGTTCGGCGAGGCGGCCACCAGCGCCAACGGCGGACTGGCCATGAACACGGGCGTGCTGGTGGCCGTGGACCGGCGTGTGAGCCTCAGCATGTTGTTCCGGGATTATGGCCGGGACTTCCATGGCCTGTACAGCGTGGCCTTTGCGGAGAGCACCAACCCGTGGAACGAACGCGGCATCTACACCGGGGTGGAGATCAGGCCGAACCGGCAATGGAGCATGAACGCCTATTTCGACCGGTTCCGGTTCCCGTGGCTGCGCTACCAGGTGAACGCCCCTTCCGAAGGCTCGGACTGGCTGGCGCAGGTGAACTGGCGCCCGAGCAAGAAGGTGGAGCTCTATGTCCGCATGCGTCGCCAGGACCGTGCGCGCAACACCGCGGAGGAGGTGGATGGCATCCGCCCCGTGGTGCGTGTGGAGCAAACGAACTACCGGTTCAATGCGAGCTATGCCGTCAGTTCCTCCGTGAGCCTGCGCACCCGGTTCGAAGTGGTCGACTTCCAGCGAGGTGAAGCGCCCCGCGAGCATGGCTTCCTGATGTACCAGGACATCGTGCACCGCCCCTTGTCCAGCCCGGTCGAGCTCACGTTGCGGTTCGCGCTGTTCGAAACGGACAGTTATGACTCCCGTCTATACGCCTTTGAACAGGACCTGATCGGCGTGTATTCCATTCCGCCCTACTCCGGAAGGGGTATGCGCTGGTACGGCATGGTGCGTGTCTCCGCGTTGCGGAGCGTGGACCTGTGGCTGCGTTACGGCGCGTGGATCTACCAGGACCGGAACAGCATCGGCAGCGGCCTGCAGGAGATCCCCGGCAACATGCGCAGCGACATCAAGGCCCAGTTGCGCTGGCGGTTCTAAGCCGGAAGGCCTTCGCATCACGACCTTTGCGCACCGCCATGGCGCTGCAGCATATCCGACTGGATGCCTCCAACCCCATCGCCCTGCTCAGTGGGTCGAGCATGCCGCGGCTGGAGTTCAGGCAGGCGCTGTTCCGCAGCCCGCTGCCCGGTTGGCAACGACGCCTCTACCCTGCCGCGCTGATCGTGACCACCACGGCGTTGGATGTCCGCGACCGCAAGCTGGTGGTGGACCACCAGGCCATGCGGTTCAGCATCCTGTACGACGAGACCTGGCCCGAACCCGTCTTCCTGAAGATCACGCGCTGGCCCTACAGACCGGTGGAGCTGCGTGCAGATGCGCCCGTGGCCTACTGGACCGTGGAGCTCCGACTGCGCGACCTGCGCCTGGGGCCTGAGGAATGGGTGGAAGTGGCCTTCCTGGGCTGAACGGCTCAGCGACCGGTGGCGGTGTGGAAGGCGCTGTACGGGATGGACCGTCCATCCTCGAAATACAGGACCGACCCATGCCGATCGGCCACCCGCCGGTACTCCTTCACCTGGCCAGTGCGTTGCGGAAGGCGGATGACGGTGATCACGCGCTGGCGCTCCACGATGAGCTCCTCTGACCTTTCCAGCAGGGGCGCTTCAGCAACATCCGCCCTTGCCCCAGAACTGGCGCGGACGGGAGACACAGCATCCCGCGAGCGGGTCACCACGGTTGGTGAGGTGATGGCCCGAGCAGCAGACACCTGCCGGGAGGCCGGCACCATTTTCGGCGCTGGTGATACGCCCTCGGCGGAAGCGGCGATCACGCTCCTCGCAGGCACTGCAGGCGCTGTCCCTGCCTTTGTGCCACCCTCCAGCGCAGCGGTGTCATAGACCCGCTCGGCCATGGGTCGTCCTTCCGTGTCGAAGCGTTCCCACACGCCGATCTTCCGGCCGTTCTCGAAGCGTCCGCGGCTCTCCACCTGACCGTTCACATGATAGTAGATGAAGTCACCGTGCATCTCCTTCAGTCCGGCATCGCGGAAGCGTCCTTCTGCGAGCAATCGACCTTGGGCATCATAGGCCTTCCCCACATAGAGCCCGTTCCTTTTCCCATGGCGCTCGAACTTCAACTCGCCACGCACCAGGGGCGTTGAGGTGTTCCATGCGCGCGGTGCTGCACCCTCGCGCCGAGCGACCAGTTGCTTCATCCGC
>CAUJFM010000271.1 GCA_963169595.1 Bacteroidota bacterium
GCGGGCAGCGCGGTGGCCTACTGCATCGGCATCACCAACATCGACCCCATCAAGTATGACCTGCTGTTCGAGCGCTTCCTGAACCCGGACCGCAAGAGCATGCCCGATATCGATACCGACTTCGACGATGAAGGGCGGCAGAAGGTGATCGACTACGTGGTGGAGAAGTACGGCCAGAACCAGGTGGCGCAGATCGTCACCTACGGCAGCATGGCGGCCAAGAGCAGCATCCGCGACGTGTCGCGCGTGATGGACCTGCCACTGGCCGAAGCGGACCGCTTGGCGAAGCTCATCCCGGAGCGCCCCGGCATTGAACTGGGCCGCATCCTGCGGGCGCCGCTCGAGGGCGAAGGCAGCCTGAAGACCAAGGAGAACCTGAGCAGTGATGAACTCGCACTGGTGAAGCAATTGCGCGAGATCCTGGAGAGCGGCGAGCTCACCAGCGACGTGCTCAATGCGGCCGAGAAGCTGGAGGGTTCGGTACGCGGCACCGGCGTGCATGCGGCGGGCATCATCATCGCCCCCACCGACCTCACGGAGATCATCCCGGTGTGCACCTCGAAGGAATCCACCCTGCTGCTCACGCAGTACGACGGCAAGGTGATCGAGGATGCGGGCGTCATCAAGATGGACTTCCTGGGGCTGAAGACGCTCACCATCATCCGCGATGCCCTGCGCATGATCGACGCGAACCACGGGGTGCAGATCGACATCGACGGCATTCCGCTGGACGACCCGAAGACCTTCGCCCTGTACCAGCGCGCCGAGACCAACGGCACCTTCCAGTTCGAAAGCGCGGGCATGCAGAAGTACCTGCGCGAACTGAAGCCCGACCAGTTCGCCGACCTCATCGCCATGAACGCCCTGTACCGCCCGGGGCCGCTGGAATACATCCCCACCTTCATCAAGCGCAAGCACGGTCTGGAGAAGATCGTGTACGACCTGCCCGAGATGGAGGAACTGCTGCGCGAGACCTATGGTGTGACGGTGTATCAGGAGCAGGTGATGCTCCTGAGCCAGAAGCTGGCCGGCTTCACCAAGGGCGATGCCGACGTGCTGCGCAAGGCGATGGGCAAGAAGGACCGCGCCACGCTGGACAAGATGAAGGGCAAGTTCCTGGAGGGAACGGCCCAGCGCGGCTTCGACGCCAAGGTCTGCGAGAAGGTGTGGACCGACTGGGAGGCCTTCGCCCAGTACGCCTTCAACAAGTCACACTCCACCTGCTACGCCTTCGTGGCCTACCAGACCGCGTGGCTCAAGGCGAACTACCCGAGCGAGTACATGGCCAGTGTGCTCACGCACTCGCAGGGCAGCATCGACAAGATCACCTTCTTCATGGAGGAATGCCGGCGCATGGGCATCTCCGTGCTGGGGCCGGACGTAAACGAGAGCCAGCTGCAGTTCAGCGTGAACAAGCAGGGGCAGATCCGCTTCGGGCTGGGTGCGGTGAAGGGTGTGGGCGAAGCGGCGGTGGAGGCCATCGTGACCGAGCGACAGGCCAACGGTCCCTACAAGGACATCTATGACCTGATGCGCCGGGTGAACCTGCGCGCCGCCAACCGCAAGGCCTTGGAAAGCCTGGCTTATGCCGGTGCCTTCGATGGCTTCCCCAAGAGCCACCGCGCCCACTACTTCCACAGCCCCGGCGAGGGCAAGCCCACCTTCCTGGAGACCTTGGTGCGTTACGGCCAGCAGAGCCAGGACGGCGCCGACAGCGCCCAGGTGAACATGTTCGGGGAACTCGATGAAGCGGCAGGGATCCCAGAGCCCGCCCTGCCTGCCATCGACCCTTGGAGCGCCTTGGAACAGCTGCACTACGAGAAGGAAGTGATCGGCTTCTACCTGAGCGGCCATCCCTTGGACGACCACCGGCTGGAGATCAAGTACCTGTGCAACACCACGCTGCCCGAGCTGAAGGAGTTGGACAAGCTCAATGGGCGTGACCTCGCCTTCGCGGGCATCGTCACCAAGGCCGAGCACCGCATCGCCAAGAGCGGCAAGCCCTTCGGCTCGTTCAGCCTGGAGGACCACCACGGCACGCACGAGTTCATGCTCTTCAGCGAGGACTACCTGAAGTTCAAGCTGTACCTGCAGACCGGCGCGCTGCTGTTCGTGAAGGGGCGCGCCAGTGCCCGCACCTGGGGCCGGGATGAAGGGCAGATGGAGTTCAAGATCAGCCAGATCGACCTGCTCAGCGACGTGCGGGAGAAGTACTTCACCAAGCTGAACCTCCGCCTGGAGGCCGAACGGATCAATGACAGTCTGGCCCGTGAACTTGGACAGCTACTGAAGGCCTCGCCGGGCAAATGCAAGGTGACCTTCCAGATCGTGAGCCCCGCGGAGAACATGGCATTCGAGGCTGCCAGCAAGGGGATGAGCGTGGCCGTGAGCGAGGAGCTGATCCGGTCGCTGGATGCCCTTGCCGATGTTTCCTACACGCTGAACTGACAGTTCGTCAGAAACTTTCCATGGCAAGGAATTGGCAGGGAAGCGGGTAACTTTGCACCCTCAACGGAATGTGGAGAACCTGAGGAAGGTCCGGTCGACCGGAAGACCACTCCCCGTTCCTTTGACAAGCAAGGAGGTGTAACCGAACAATGCGCAAAGCGCACGCTAGAACATGGCACTTGAACTGACCGACAACAACTTTGAGGAACTCGTCCTGAAGAGCGACAAGCCCGTGCTGGTGGACTTCTGGGCCGAATGGTGCGGTCCCTGCCGCATGGTGGGCCCCGTTGTGGAAGAACTGGCCAAGGAATACGACGGCAAGGCCGTGGTGGGCAAGCTGAACGTGGACCACAACGCCCAGATCAGCATGAAGTACGGCATCCGCAGCATCCCCACGCTGCTGGTGTTCAAGAACGGCGAGATCGTGGACCGTGCCGTGGGCGCCGTGCCCAAGAGCACCCTGGCCCAGAAGCTGGACGGCCAACTGGCCTGAGCCGGGAGTAGTACGAACGAACGGGGGCATGGCCCTTGTCAGCGATAGCGAGAGCCCGGGTCCGTCCCGGGCTTTCCGCTTTCATCGGTCCTGCTCGCCATTCTCTCCCGATCTTTACACCACCCGATGCCCATCGAACAGAAGCATATCCAGGCCCTTTCGGCCCTCGAGTTCAAGGCCCGCCAGGTGGTGGAAGGCTTCCTGGCCGGTCTGCACAAGAGCCCCTTCCATGGGTTCAGCGTGGAGTTCGCCGAGCACAGGGCCTACAACAGCGGCGAGAGCACCCGGCACATCGACTGGAAGCTCTATGCCCGCACGGACAAGCTCTTTGTGAAGCGGTACGAGGAGGAGACCAACCTGCGCTGCGAGCTGGTGCTGGACGCCTCCTCCTCCATGTACTATCCGGCCAAAGGTGAGGCGCGCGAGTTCAACAAGATCGGCTTCGCCGTGCATGCGGCCGCGGCCTTCATCCAACTGCTGCGCAAGCAGCGGGATGCCGTGGGCCTCACCGTGTTCAGCGATGAGGTGAAGGTGGCCGAACGGGCGCGCAGTAGCAGCGTGCACCTGCGCCACCTGATGGACCGCCTGGAAGGGCTGCTGGCCGATGATGCCCCCGACCATGGTCAGCGTTCGGGCGTGGTGGAGGCCCTGCACGATATTGCCCAGCGTGCCCAACGACGCAGCCTGGTGGTGGTGTTGAGCGACATGTTCGACACCGCCGACCGCGAGGAGGCCGTGTTCGATGCCCTGCAGCACCTGCGCTACAACAAGCACGACATCATCCTCTTCCACGTGGTGGACCGCCGCCACGAGCTGGAACTGGACCTGCAGGACCGTCCCTACACCTTCGTGGACGTGGAGACCGGCGAGCAGGTGAAGGCCCACCCGGCTGAGGTGCGCGAGGCCTATAAGGCCGCCGTGGCCGAGCGCTGGCACCGGTTGAAGCTCAAGTGCGGCCAGTACCGGATCGACCTGGTGGAGGCCGACATCAACGCCGGTTTCGAGCCGCTGCTGCTCGAGTTCCTCACCAAGCGCGCCCGCTTGTACTGAGGCGGTCGTTGCTACAGGCACAAGCCCGATCTTTGCCCCCGCCCACGGTACCGGTGCCCACCGGTCGTGGGTGAGGAACGACCAACCC
This sequence comes from Bacteroidota bacterium, assembly GCA_963169595.1. Lineage (GTDB taxonomy): Bacteria > Bacteroidota > Bacteroidia > Flavobacteriales_F > PHOS-HE28 > PHOS-HE28. The sequence goes on from CAUJFM010000271.1 coordinate 4,080, forward strand.
TTCAACACCCTGCAGGCCACGCGCCTGGACCATGACCCCCATCCAGTATATCGGCGAACACGCCTGGGCCGGAACCCTCGGACACCTGTTCGCCTCCCTATCGCTCGCAGGCAGCCTGCTTGCGGTGGCCGCTTACTTCCTCTCCACCACGCGTCGCGATGCGGCCTGGACCACCCTGGGAAGGATCGGGTTCCGCCTGCACACGGGCGCCGTGCTCGGCATCGTGGTGCTGCTGTTCATCATGCTGTTCAACCACTGGTTCGAGTTCGACTACGTGTGGAAGCACAGCAACATGGCCATGCCCATGAAGTACATCCTCTCCTGCTTCTGGGAGGGTCAGGAGGGCTCCTTCCTACTGTGGACCTTCTGGCACGTGGTGATCGGCAACATCCTCATCGCCCGGGCCCGCGACTGGGAGGCACCGGTGATGACCGTGGTCGCCATGGTGCAGGTGTTCCTGGCGGTGATGGTGATCGGCGTGTACGTGGGCGACGTGCGCATCGGCAGCAGCCCCTTCCTGCTGATCCGCGAGGTGAGCGACAACATCGGACTGCCGTGGACGGCCATGCCGAACTACCTCACGGCGATCCCTGAGTTCGCTGACGGTCGCGGCCTGAACCCCCTGCTCCAGAACTACTGGATGGTGATCCATCCCCCCACCCTGTTCCTGGGTTTTGCGGCCACCTTGGTGCCCTTCGCCTACGCCATTGCCGGCCTGTGGACCGGGCGCCGAAGCGCGTGGATGGGTCCCGCCCTGCCCTGGACCTTCTTCGGGGTGATGGTGCTGGGCACCGGCATCCTGATGGGTGGCGCGTGGGCCTACGAGGCGCTCAGCTTCGGCGGTTTCTGGGCCTGGGACCCCGTGGAGAACGCCTCCCTGGTGCCCTGGCTCACCCTGGTGGCCGCGGGTCACCTGATGCTGGTGAACAAACGCAAGGAGACCTCCCTGTTCAGCGCGCTGCTGCTCACCCTGGTCACCTTCATCCTGGTCCTCTACTCCACCTTCCTCACGCGCAGCGGCGTGCTGGGTGACACCAGCGTGCACAGCTTCACCGGGGATGGCATGCTGCCCGGCCTGCTGCTGTTCCTGCTCTTCTTCATCGGCCTTTCCGTGCTCATGCTGCTGCCTGACAAGGGCCAGCGCCGGTTCTATGCGCTGATCGCCGTGGCCTTGCTCGCCATCGGGGTCGGCTTGGAGATGCAGGTGCCGGCCATCATCCTGTTCGGGGTCATCAGTGGTGGCATGCTGCTCCAGGCCTACCTGCGGGGCTACAACACCAACACGCCCGAGGAGGCCCTGTGGTCCCGCGAGTTCTGGCTCTTCATCGGCTCGCTGGTGCTGTTGATCAGCGCCGTGCAGATCACCTTCAGCACGAGCATCCCGGTCCTCAACCTGCTGCTGGAACCGTTCGGCAACTTCTTCGCTGGACTGGCCGAAGGGCGTGACAGCGACTTCCTCCGCGGACTGGCCGAGGCCCGCTTCGCGCCACCCGGTGATGCCATCCAGCACTACAACAAATGGCAGCTGCCCTTCGCCTTCATCACCACCCTGCTGATCGCCTTCGCGCAATACCTGCGTTGGAAGAGCACGGATGTGAAGGCCTTCCTGAAGCAACTGCGGTTGCCCCTGGTGATCGCCGTGCTGGTGACCGCCCTGGCGGTGTGGGCGCTGGACTATGGCCTGGCCGAACTGCATTGGGGAGCGCTGCTCTTCGCCACCGTGTTCGCCGCCGTGGCCAATGCGGCCTACGTGCGCGTGGTGCTGAAAGGCAGCCTGAAGAACGCCGGGCCGTCGGTGGCCCACGTGGGGTTCGCCCTGGTGCTGCTTGGTGCGCTGGTGAGCACCAGCCGCCAGAACGAAGTGAGCCGCAACACGAAGAACATGGACCTCCGCTTCCTGAACGAGGCCTTCAACAACAATGCGGACATCCTGCTCTACAAGGGCGATACGGTGCTGATGGGCGAGCACTATGTGCGCTACCACCAGAAGCGTGAGGACGGCGTGAACCTGATGTACGACATGGACTACTTCGCCGTGGAGCCCAAGGACTACCGCGAAGGGGACACGGTGCGCGTGGGCGACATGCTGTTCCGCGCCCGCAACGACCATCGTGCCTCGGCGATCTTCCTGCAGGACCAGCCGGATCACTGGCAACCCATCGAAGGCTTCAGCTTCCGGGCCCTGTGGCATGCCCGCGATTGGTCCCCCTCCCGCCCCGGCGCGAAGGTCTTCGCCCTGGAGCCCTTCGTGCAGATAAATCCCCGCTTCGGCAACGTGGCCGAACCCAGCACACGGCACTGGGTGCACAAGGACCTGTACACCCACGTGCGTTACGCGGACCTGGAAATGGCCAGCGACACGGCCGATGACGGCTGGATGCCCGACCGCCTCTACGAGAAGCAGGAAGGCGACACCATCATCACCCCCACCGCGATCGTGGTCATCGACAGCGTGTATGCCGTACGCGACAGCGTGACCCTGAGCATGCTCGGCGACAAGTTCCAGGTGTATGCCGCCAAGCTCCGCGTGCGTGACCTGTACCAACGTGAGCGCTGGTTCGATGCACGTCCCATGGCGATCTACGCCGGTGGGCAGATGGTCGCCGGCAAGGCCGCGGAGATCCCTCCCCTGCGCATCAAGTACGGTCTGGCCAGCGTGGACCAGGCCACAGCCCCAACGCCCGAGGGCGGTCGTCCCGCAGGCCCGGTGAAGGTGGGCGTGAACGTGGCTGAGGCCGAGTTCCTGGTGATGCAGGCGATCGTGTTCCCGGGCATCAACATCCTCTGGATCGGTTGTGTGCTGCTGGCGTTGGGCACGGGCATGGCGGTGTGGCAGCGCCTCCGCAAAAGGACGACCTGATGAGTGCTCCCCTGCGCATCGTCCTGGTAGGTACCGGCCGTGCGGCACGGCACCTGGGAGCGGCGATCGCCAAGGGTCCCCATACGCTGATGGCCGTTGCCGGCCGGGATGCGGAGCGGACCCGAGCACTGGCCGGGGAGCTGAACACCTCACCGGCGGACCTCCGATCCCTCCCGCCCGAGGCCGATATCGTGCTGATCGCGGTGAGTGATGCCGCCATCGGCGAGGTGGCCAAGGGGATCGGCCCGCAGAACGGTGTGGTGGCCCATACGTCCGGCGCATCCACCTACGACCTGCTCCTGCCCCATCCGCATCGCGGCGTGCTGTGGCCGATCCAGACCCTGGGGGGCGGCGACGCGCTGGACCTGGGCGGTGTTCCACTGGCCGTGGATGGAGCCACCCCACAGGCCGTGGAGGTGCTGGAACGGCTGGCCCGTGACCTGAGCGGCTACGCCATCGTGCTGAGCGAAGCGGAACGCCGGACAGTGCATCTCGCCGCCGTGCTCACCAGCAATTTCCCCGTGTTCCTCGTTGGCCAGGCCCAGAGGCTGCTGCAGCGCAGGGGCCTGCCGCACGACCTCCTTGGCCCCTTGTGGCAACGGACCGCCGCCAACGTGATGGCCGTGGGTCCCGAAGCGGCCCTGACCGGTCCGGCCCGCCGGGGCGACCAAGCCACGATCCAGGCCCATCTGGAACTGCTCGGGGATGACACCGATCTTCGCGCGGCGTACCGCTTGCTGACCACCATGATCATGAAGGCCCACGGACATCCTGCGCCATGAGCGAGATGACCTACAAGGAGAAACTGGCCGGCCTGGACACCTTCCTCTTCGATGTGGACGGGGTGTTCACGGACAACCGGGTGCTGCTCCACCCGGGCATCGATCCGGTGCGGACCTTCCACACCCGGGATGCCTATGCCGTGCAACATGCGGTGAAGGAAGGGCTCCGCATCATCATCATCAGCGGCGGTCGTTCGCAAGGCGTGGTGGACAGCTTCCACCGGCTCGGCGTGAAGGAGGTGTACACGTCCACGGCCGACAAGCTGGAGCGGTTCGAGCGGTTGGTGGAGGACGGGCTTTCACCGGCCACCACGGCCTACATGGGCGATGACATCCCCGACCTGAAGGTGATGCAGCGCGTGGCCTTCCCCTGCTGCCCCGCCGACGCCGCTGAGGAGGTGAAGGCGATCAGCGCCTTTGTGAGCCGGAAAGCCGGTGGTTGGGGCTGTGTGCGCGACCTGCTGGAGCAGACCTTGAAGGTGAAGGGCCTCTGGCTCACGGACGGGGCCCATACCTGGTGACCGATGATCGATCTGCTCCGCCTCACCCGCCCCCTCAACCTGCTCATCATCGCAGGCACGATGGTGATGATGCGGTACGGGGTGATCGGTGGCATCATGGAGCGCGGGATCCGCAAGTTCATCGCAGGCCTGGAAGAGCCTGTGGAACGCAGCCAGCTCCTGCTCCCCGACGCGTTCGGGCCCCAGTTGTCCACACCGCTCTTCATGCTGTTGGTGCTAAGCACCGTACTGATCGCGGCCGGCGGCAATGTGATCAACGACTACTTCGATACGCGGATCGACCGGATCAACAAGCCGGGCGCCGTGATCGTGGGGCGCAGCGTGAAGCGCAGGGTGGCCATGACCGGGCACCTGGTACTGAGCGGACTGGGCCTGCTGCTCGGCGTCATCGTGGCGTGGCGCTCCGGCATGCTGCAATGGGCGCTTATCCCTGCGTTCTGCGTGGGGGCCCTGTGGAGCTACAGCACCTCGTACAAGCGCCAAGTGATCATCGGCAATGGCCTGGTGGCGACGCTGACCGCCCTGGTCCCGCTCACCGTGGGCCTGTACGAACTGCCGCTGCTGAAACGTGCGTTCGCTGAGCAGCAGATCATCACCCTGCCTTCGGGCGAGCAGTTCAGCATGGAGCCGGTGCTGCCCGAATTCTGGTATTGGATCCTCGGGTATGCCGCGTTCGCCTTCCTAAGCACACTGGTGCGTGAACTACAGAAGGACATGGCCGACGTAAAGGGCGATGAGGCTGAAGGCTGCCGGACCGTACCCATTGTCTGGGGCATGCGCCGCGCCAAGGCCCTGGCCCTGTTCCACATCGCCCTGATCATCGGTGGTCTGCTGTGGGTGCGCGCCCTGCTTCCGGACCACGAACCGACCTACTGGTACATCGGCATCGGCATCATCGGTCCGCTACTCCTTTCCGGCGCCTTCACCTACATCGCGAGCAGCCGGAAGGACCACCTGCGGGCCGGCAACCTGATGAAGCTCGCCATGCTGATGGCCATCGGGTACGCCCTGATGATCCCGAACCTGCCATGACCCGTCCTCCCCTTCCCGCCCTGCGCCTCATCCTGGCCTCGGCCTCGCCACGTCGCCGCCAGTTGCTGCAAGGGCTCGACCTTCCCGTGGAGATCACCAGTGTGGACGTGGACGAGACGCCACCGACCGGTGTACCCGATGAGGCTGTGGCCGAGATCATAGCTATTCGCAAGGCGGATGCCTGGGCCGGCCACTTGGAGGCGGATCAGGTGCTCATCACCGCGGATACCACCGTGGTGCTTGAAGGTCATCTGCTCAACAAGCCCGAGGATGCGGCCGACGCGCGCCGGATGTTGGGCCTTCTTTCAGGTCGCACCCATCGGGTGGTGACCGGCGTCTGCATGCGGTCGCTCCATCACCGCACCCAGTTCGCCGATATCGCAGAGGTCCGCTTCAATCCACTGAGCCCCGAGGAGATCGCCTACTACGTGGACCAGTACAAGCCCTTCGACAAGGCCGGGTCCTACGGCGTGCAGGACTGGATCGGCTACATGGGCGTTGGGCACATCGCAGGCAGCTTCTACACGGTGATGGGCCTTCCCCTTCACCGCATCTATGCGGAGCTGCGCCACTGGCCCCTGCCGGCCTGAACGTTGTTCAGCGGAGCACGGTAATGGTCCCCTTGGCCTCGTGCTTGCGCCCGTCCACTCCCGTGGCGGTCATCACGAAGAAGTAGGTCCCCTCGGGTACCTGCTCACCGGAGAAGTTCCGGGCATCCCAGGCCTGGCCGGGCCGCTCGAACCGGCCCACCACCTGACCCCAACGGTTCAGGACCTCCATGTCCACCTTGGCAATGCCCACTTCCAGCAGCGTCAGGTCATCGTTGTGGCCGTCGCCGTTCGGCGTGAACACGTTGGGCACGGTGATCGAGCTGATCACACTGGGACCGTCCAGCACGGTGATCGTGGTGGACGCGGTAGCCGTACAGCCCGAAGCCGAGGCAGTGAGCGTCACGGTATAAACGCCCGGTTCCAGATAGATGTGCTCCACATCAGCTCCAGTGTCTGCCCCACCATCGCCCAAGTCCCAGGCCAGTGCCGCATCGACCGGTGCGCTCTGTCCCGTGAAGGAAACCTCCAGCGGAGCAACACCCGAGGATGGCGAGGCCGTGATGGCGGCGGTCACCACCAAGCTCGTCACCTCCACGCTGGCGGTTGACGTGCCACAATTGTTCTCCACCGTGACCGAGTAAGTGCCGGGTTGGGAGACCTGAATGGCAGCGGTCTGTTCGCCAGTGCTCCACAGGTAGTCCGGTCCGCCCGTGGCGGTGAGGGTGGTCGATGCGCCGGAGCAGATCGCCAGGTCACCGTTGATCGTGGTCACGGGTGCCTGCTCCTCCGTGACCTGGAAGCTGGCCGTGCCGCTTCCGCAGGAATTGGTCCCCACCACGGTATAGGTGCCACCGGTGCTCACGGTGATGGCAGCCCCCGTTTCCTGTGTGTTCCACACAAAACTGTCCGCGCCTTGGGCGGTGAGCACCACGGACCCACCCGCGCAGAACACATCGTCCCCGGAAATGCTCACCGCCGGTCCGTTCGCCGTGGTGACCGTGACACTGGCCGATGCGCTGCCACAAGCACCCGTGCCCACCACGCTGTACGTGCCGGGCTGGCCCACCGTGATGGTGGTGCCGGTGGCCTGCGTGCTCCACAGGTAACTGTCCGCGCCCGAGGCCGTGAGCTCCACGTTCTCACCGGGACAGAGCGCCAAGGGACCATCGGCCGTGATGGTCACCACGGGGGCATTTCCGGTGGGCAGTGTGATCGTCGTGCAGACCGGGGCGGCACAATTGCCTTCCCCGCACAATTGAAGGACCACATTGCCGACGTCGCCCGGACCCGGTGTATAGGTGGTCTGGTTGCCCGTGGGATCGCTGAAGGTACCCGTGCCACCGGACCATTGCAGGGAGGTGATATCCCCCTGCAGCACCGACCCGAGGGTGACCGTTCCGCCATCGCACAACGACCCCGAGAGGACCTCGATGTCCACGGAGACCGGGATGACCGGTGCCTGACAACCGTTGTTGATGTAGCTCACCGAAGGCACGCCAGGCCAGGTGAATACCGCGGTGGCGCCATCGTTCAGGTTGGAATTGCCCCCGTAACTGCCCAGCACATTCACCAGTTGCGGACGATCGTAGGTGACGGTATCACTGCACGCGGTGGGCAGATAGGTCAGGATCAGCGTGCGGAAAGCTTGCGGACCATCCGGTGAAGCCGCAGGGGCGTTGGTGGAATTGTTGTGATTGGCGAAATGGCCGTTCGTGTTCCCGGCATCCTGAAAGATGATGTAGAGCGTATCACCCAGGCTGGCGAACGAATTGGCCGCCGTGCACATGGCCGTGCTGGTCACCAACAGCACCGTGCTTCCCGGAGGGATGATCCCCCCCGGCGGCTCCAACAGCCAACCGCAGCTTTCGATGGTGGCATTGAGGGTGGCCGTGAGCTGCGCCGTAGTGCTGTTCTGCACCAGTCCTCTCCAGCTGTTGTTCGGCCAATCGGCCTCCAGGTCACCGATCGCCGTGGCCTGTGGCCCGGTGCGGAACCGGATCATCTCGTTCTGGCCCTCCGAACTACCGGGGCACAGATCGGACGGGTTGCAGGCATCCACCAGGATGCTCTCGATCTCCAGGCATTCGGTCGGGACCTGCGCCCACGCCTCGAAAGCGACCAGGAACGATGCGAGCAACACGGAACGGTACAAGTACATGATGGACAGGCGAAATGGGGCGCAAAGATCGCACCTGGGCCGCCTCCCTATGTCAATAAAGTGTGAAGTCCTGGGGGGCGGGCTGCGGAGCCTTGGACCGATCGGCGCCCTTCCCTTCACGTGGCCCGCCTCGCCGGGATCATGGCAGCCTGTTCAATTGGCCATGCTGCTGTCCCCCCAAAGAAAGCTGCGGGCCAGGTCGGAATGCCCCGACAGCCCTGGATCGGTCTGCACCAGCCGGAACGCGCCGGACATCGTTTGGAGGTCCGCCTCATCCTGTTCGAGGGCGTTGTGGAAACCGAGCAGCATGCTGAAGATCACGCCGCGCAACGACCGGAAGATGGATGGTGTCCTGTCGGTCATCAGGCTTCGGTCTTGGCGCGTTCCCAATAGCCATCCATCTCGGCCAGGGTCATCCGGCCCAGCTCCTTGCCGTCCTTCTGGCACTCCCGTTCCATGAACCGGAAGCGGTGGATGAACTTCCGGTTGGTGCGCTCGAGGGCCTCATCGGGGTCGATCCCCAGGAACCGCGCGTAGTTCACCAAGCTGAAGAGCACGTCCCCCAGCTCATCGGCCTGGCGGTCCGTACCGGCGTCCACCTCCCCTTTCAGTTCGGCCAGCTCCTCGTTCACCTTCGCCCACACCTGGTCCCGGTGCTCCCAATCGAACCCCACACCCCGGGCCTTGTCCTGGATGCGGATCGCCTTCACCATGGATGGGAGGCCCTTGGGCACGCCTTCCAGCACGCTCTTCTCCGTAGCACCGGCCTTGGCCTTCTCGGCCAGCTTGATCTTCTCCCAGTTCGCCTTCACCTCCTCCTCGTCCTTCACCTGCACGTCGCCGTAGATGTGCGGGTGGCGGTGGATGAGCTTGTCGCAGATCCCGTTCAGCACATCGGTGATGTCGAAGGCGCCCTGCTCACTGCCGATCTTGGCATAGAACACCATGTGCAGCAGCAGGTCGCCCAGTTCCTTTCGCACTTCCTCCAGGTCGTTCTCCAGAATGGCATCGCCCAGCTCATAGGTCTCCTCAATGGTCAATGGGCGAAGGGTCTCCATGGTCTGCTTGCGGTCCCATGGACATTGGGCACGCAGTTCGTCCATGATGGTCAGGAGCCGAAGGAAGGCGGTGGCGCGGGGATCCATGGTGCAAAGGTGCGGCGGATCCCTGCTGGTCCGGGCGTTACCTTCGGTTCGCGGAGGATATCCGCCCTGATGGGCTGTGGTCGTGCTGATCCGGCGGCGCTGTTGGCATACATGCGGCACGGAGCGCAACGCTAGCGGCAACCTCCTCATTCCCGCTCGTCTACCTGACAAGCACATGGCCATGCGTTCGATCTTTTTCCTGCTCTGCCTGCCTCTGGCCCCTGTGGTCCGGGCACAATTGCCGGTCACCATCAACTGGTCATCGTTCCTGCCCTACGGCAGTGAGGTCAATGCACCGGGCTTGATCAGTATCGATCAGGACACTGTGGCCTGGATGGTCCTTGATGAGGATGGTCATTGGACCACTTGGGATGGCATCATTCGCGAATTCATCACGGATGGCACGGGGATCACCGGCTACACACCCCACCTCTACATCAACTGTGGCAGTTTGGACCACTACATCGATTTCGAGATGAGGAACGACTCCCTGTGGGGTGTTTCTTCCTGGCAATATCTCTCGGGCCCGATCACGTACTGCGCGAACAGCCCCTCCGGCGACTACTCCCAGAATGCCATGGAGAACGGTGAGTACCTGCATGACGGGGTCCTGGATCTGCTGGTCGGAAGCAACAATTGGTTCATCTGCGCCTGGCACGAGGTCTCCTTCACCCAGCGGGATGCCCGCATCGTGGCCTTGGACATGAGTAATACTGTGCTTTGGCAGGTGGACCTGCCGGAAGCGGACTTTGGAGTGGTGCACACCCTGGCCCAGCGCGGCGACACCTTGGTGCTGGGCGCCTTCCCCCACCTGCATTGGATCGATGCCACGAGCGGAGCCCTGCTCGGCTCCACCACCGTGTACAACGGTGCTTCCGGCACGGGCCGGGTGATGTGGGATGGAGGGAACTTCCTCTGGGCGGCGCACGCCAATGACACGCTGCACTACGGCAGGCTCGATGCCCAGGCCGTTCCGCTCTTCGCCAACGCCCTGCCCGGCAGTTCCGTGAATTCCATCGCCAAGGACGCACAGGACCGTTTGTGGATCGGTGGAACGACGGGGTCCAGCGGGGCCCTCACCCGCATCAGCGCGACCGGAGCGGTGGATGGGACCTGGACCTACGGCGCTTCCGTGACCGACATGGAATTCGCCAATGGCAGGCTCTTCTGGGCTGGACGGCTCCTCCCCAACGCAACGGAGAGCTACCTCGTTTGCGGCACCCCCAACCCCTGATCACCATGCCCATCCGGACCAACCGCTGCACCGCCACAGTCCTTGGAATTGGCACTTCGCTGTTCCTGTTGGCGCAAACGCCATTGCAGCCCCAATGGATCCATACCTGGCCGTTCGGGATGGACGAGTACTCACTGATGAGCTATGTGCCGCCCTGGATGGACAACCGGGTGGTGGTGGACCCCAACACCGGACTCATCCACACCACGGTGAGCGATGAGAACATGCTCTACTCACCTCGCGCCGAGCTGCTGTACACGTTCAGTCCGGATGGCACCGATCTGACGGACCCCATCATTCCGGTCATCGGGAACGTTCCATTCCCAAGGCTCTACACGGCGCCGGTGAACGCCATTGCGCTGACCGACCTGGCGGTTTACAACGGCACGGTCTACTCGGGGCATACC
>CAUJFM010000272.1 GCA_963169595.1 Bacteroidota bacterium
TCTTCGGCAGGGGCCTCCTGCGGGGCAGGTGGAACTTCCTCCGCGACCACCGGTGGCACCTCTGGCTCCACAACAGCCAATAGCTGTTCCGCCTCCGGCTCTAGGGCGGGCGATGCGGGTACGGCCGGGACCTCCTCCTCCGGTGCAGGCGGTGTTGTCGGCATGACCGGTTGGACCTCCGCGATCATTTCCGGCACAGCCGTCGGCCGTTCCTCCACCTCCTTCGGAACGATCGTCAGCTTCGGCGCGGTGCGGATGGGGCCGGTCACCAGGTCGAACAGGCGGGCACGGGTGGGCACATGGGCTGCCGTGCGGCTCAGGGTCTCGTCGTAGAGCACATCGCCACTGCGCTGTTCACCCGCGGCGCGCAACAGGTGGGCGGCACTGAACCAGGGGTAGCGCTCGCTCAGCGTACGCAGGTCGCCCAGGTCCGCGCGTTCCACGGCGCCCGGGTCCTTCACCAGCTGTGTCAGTCGATCGCGGTCCATCACCAATTGCCCAGTGTGCGGTCGAAGATATCCTGCGCCAGCTGGTTGCTGATCGTCCGCACCAGCTGTTCCTCCACGGTCACCAGGTCCTGGGTGCTGTTGTAGTCCGCGAAGCGCGATACGGTGAAGGTGGTGTTCTTCGTGGGGTCCAGCGTGTGCACGTAAGCCACGTTCAGTGTGATGGTCAGCCGGTTCAGCGCTGCCGATTCATTTGCCTGGATACTCACCGGCTGTACGTTGTAGCCCACGATGGTGCCGGTGTACTGCACATCGCCCTCGGTGCGGGCCAGCTTCAGCGGCGTCTGCGCCAGCAGCAGGTCGCGCACGGTCTCGGTGCACACCTGGGCCACGTTGGGCGAGGCCAGGGGCGCGCCGGTCTGAAAGAGGTCCACGCTCAGGGTGCGCGCGTTGCCGGGGTCCCCTCCGGTGAAGGAGTAGTTCACCCGGCAGGAGGCCAGGACGATCAGCAGGAGGAGGGCGGCGTGCTTCACGGGATGCCGTACTCCTTGATCTTCCGGTACAGGGTGCGCTCGCTGATGCCCAGTTCCTGCGCGGCGTTCTTCCGCTTGTTGCGGTGCTTGGCCAGCGCCTTGCGGATCATCTCCTTCTCCTTCTCCTCCAGGCTCAAGCTCTCCTCCACCTCGGTGTGGTCGATGTCCTCGCTGGCGTCCACCTCGCCCGGCATGCGGATGCTGACCGTGCCCGGTGTGGTGGCCGGTGGAATGAAGATCTCCTCGCGGTAGGCGGGCGGCACGGGCTGGGCACCCAGCGGCTGTCCGGCGAGCAGGGTCCGCACCTGCTCCTTCAGCGCGCTCAGGTCGTTCTTCATGTCGAACAGGAACTTGTAGATCAGTTCGCGTTCGCTGATGCTGTCCAGTCCCAGGGCGGGTGCGCCACCGCTCACGGGCACCAGGGCCGAGGTCTCCTCCGGCAGGTATTGCCGCAGGGTGTTCCCGTCGATCTCGCGCGTCTGTTCGATCACGCTCATCTGCTCCACGATGTTGCGCAATTGGCGCACGTTGCCGGGCCAGCGGTAGCCTTTCAGCAGCCCCAGCGCCTCATCGGTGAGTGTCAGGGGCGGGGCCTTGTACCGCGTGGCGGCCTCCTGGGCGAAGTAGCCGAACAGCAGGTGGATGTCCTCCTTGCGCTCGCGCAGGGGCGGCACATGGATGGGCACGGTGTTCAGGCGGTAGTAGAGGTCCTCGCGGAAGGTGCCCCGCTGGATGGCCTGGAGCATGTTCACGTTGGTGGCGGCCACCACGCGCACATTGGTCTTCTGGGCCTTGCTGCTGCCCACGCGGATGAACTCGCCGGTCTCCAGCACGCGCAGCAGGCGCACCTGGGTGGTCAGCGGCAGTTCGCCCACCTCGTCCAGGAAGATGGTGCCGCCATTGGCCACCTCGAAGTAGCCCTTGCGGGCCTCGTGCGCACCGGTGAAGCTGCCCTTCTCGTGACCGAACAGTTCGCTGTCGATGGTGCCCTCGGGGATGGCGCCGCAGTTCACCGCGATGTACGGGCCGTGCTTGCGGGCGCTGTAGGCATGCACGATCTGCGGCAGCACCTCTTTGCCGCTGCCGCTCTCGCCCTGGATCAGCACGCTGAGGTCCGTGGGGGCCACCTGCGCCGCGATCTCGATGGCGCGGTCCAGCCCCGGCGAGGTGCCGATGATGCTGAAACGCTGCTTGATGGGTTGCACGTTCATGCCACGACAAGGGGTTCGTTGATCACGTCCAGCACATCGCCCTGGAGGCTGCCGCTGGTGCTGCTGGTGATGCGGACGCGGATGAAGGTGCCGGGCAGGAGCTCGGTCCCTGCGTGCATGCGAGGCACGATCACCACCGCGTTCTGCGAGTTCCGGCCGTACAGGTGCTCCGTGCTGCGCTTGCTCACGCCCTCGATCAGCACCTCGTGCACCTGGCCCACATAACTCGCCATGCGCTGCGCGCTCAGCTCCTTCTGCAGGTCGATGATCTCCTGCAGTCGGCGGCTCTTCTCCGCGGTGGGCACGTCGTCGGCATACTTGCGTGCGGCCAGGGTCTTGGGCCGTTCGCTGTACATGAACATGTAGGACATGTCGTAGCCCACCGTCCCCATCATCGACAGGGTCTGCCGGTGGTCCTCCTCGGTCTCCCCGCAGAAGCCCGCGATGATGTCCGTGCTGATGGCACAGTCGGGCATGTGGCGGCGGATGGCCGCGATGCGGTCCAGGTACCACTCCCGCGTGTAGCCGCGGTTCATGCGCTTCAGCACTTCACTGCTGCCGCTCTGCACGGGCAGGTGGATGTACTTGCAGATGTTGTCGTACCGTGCCATCACCGCCAGCACCTTGTCGGTCATGTCCTTCGGGTGACTGGTGCTGTACCGGATGCGCATACCCGGCACGGCCAGGGCCACCATCTCCAGCAGGTCGGCGAAATCCACTGCGGCGTTTCCTGTATGTCGACCCGGAACGCCTTCGCCGAGCTTCGGCGTTCGAAGAGGGTCGACGGTGCCAGCGACCGGATCATCTGATCGTCTGATCATCTGATCATCTGATCGCCATTTGTAGCTGTCCACGTTCTGCCCCAGCAGCGTCACTTCCTTGTAGCCCCTGGCCCACAGGTCGCGGCACTCGGCCACGATGCTCTGCGGGTCGCGGCTGCGCTCCCGGCCCCGGGTGAAGGGCACCACGCAGAAGGCGCACATGTTGTCGCAGCCCCGCATGATGGTCACAAAGGCCGTCACGCCGTTCGTGTCCAATCGCACGGGCACGATCTCGCCGTAGGTCTCCTCGCGGCTCAGCAGCACGTTCACGGCCTTCTGACCGGTGCCCACCTTCTCCAGCAGCTCGGGCAGGGTGCGGTAGGCATCGGGGCCCACCACCAGGTCCACCACCTTCTTCTTCTCCAGCAGGTCCTCGCGCATGCGCTCGGCCATGCAGCCCAGCACGCCCACCTTCAGGTCCTTGTTCCGGGCCTTCAGGTTGTTCATCTCGTTGATGCGCTGCAGCACCGTGTACTCCGCTTTTTCGCGGATGCTGCACGTGTTCAGCAGCACCAGGTCGGCCTCCTCGGCGCTCTGAACGGGGGTGTAGCCGTCCTTGGCCAGGATGCCCGCCACGACCTCGCTGTCGTTCACGTTCATCTGGCAGCCGTAGCTCTCGATGTAGACCTTCTTCTGCACGGGGACGCTGGGAAAGGGACGCAAAAGTACGGTTCAGCAAGGGGGCTGACAAGCTGGCAGTCATGTATTTCAGCCTGAATGGACAGGCTACATTCGTGGTGTGCTGCGCTATCTCCATACGTTCAGTGGTCTCCTTGTTTGGCTTGCGGCGTCTGCGCAGTTCAGTGTGGGTGGTTCGGTCGGTGGGTATGTGTATGAACTCTGGTCGCATAACCCGCGTACAGGAAGAAGCCAAGCGACATTCTCCTCCGCCCGGTCGATCCCGTGGACCATGGCGGTTTACTACAGGGAGCAGGGTCCCAGAACCGTGCGCTTTGCAACGGGGCTGCAGGTCGTGCGGCGGGAGTTCTTCGCGAAGTACGATGGTGGAGGACTTGGTGCCGGGTACGGCAAGGAGGTGGACGTACGCTTGGATGTGCTGTACTGGAACCTTCAGCCGGAGATCCGCATGAATGAACGGGGTAGTCTTGTGTTCCGTTTGGGGCCCCAGTTCGGCTGGCTTTTGAACGGGACCATGGAGGGGAGTTCCAGTTCCTGGAGCCAGGGAAGCCCCGGAAGCACACCTCCAACATCGGATACATCCGAGTTGCAGCGACGTTATGCCTCGGATTTCAAGGGTGACATCCGGTTTCTCTTCGGCCTGGGGTTCCGGCTGCCGCTTGGCGAAGCCACAGCATTGACCATCGACCCCTATTGGAGCACTGCGGTAACATCCATGCTGGACCCTGAGGTGGCGTCCATCGCCATGCGAGGCTACGATGCGGGCGTGCTGGTGGGCCTGTCATGGCGCCACCCGGGCCAGGGTTTTTGGCCGTGGCTGAGGGCAGGTGCCCCGGGGTCAAGGACCAAGCCGTGACGCGCATTGGGGCTCGTTGTCATCCTCGGATAGTGGCTATGAAGCGCACCTGCAGCAAGTAGGCATCGTCCTGCCCTACAGGCTGAGCGGTGAACGCTCACTTCCCGGGGAAATACACCAAGCTCACACTATGGAACGTCGCGCGGCCACTTGGGCTTCGGGCCATCGTCGAACGCATGATCCACGTGTTCGTCTTGATCCCGTTGTCATTCGCGTGCTTCCGGCATTTAGGCTCCCGAAGCAGGCCTTCTTCGCACGGCGTAATGGACCGGCCCTCAGGATCAAGGATCGGCCGCGCTGCTGGTCAAAGGCGGTCGCAGGCCAAGCGTTCATGCAGTGTACCTTTCCAACATGGTCCGGTGCCTGATCCTCTTCTTGGCCTTGTTGAGCGAAGGATCCCTGCTCGCCCAATACGACATTGGGGGGATGATCGGCCTCCATCGGCGTGAGCTGCGCGGAAGGGATACCGACGCACATGCCTGGGCGAACTTTTCGGCCATTGCCCGGCCGGACTGGAACGTGGGTCTGTTCTACCGGGAGAAGCACGGCAGCCATACCAACCTGGGCTTGGAGCTGACATGGATGCGTCAGGAGTTCCATGCCGGCTATCACCACGGAGGACTGGCCGGTGGAACGAGCAATGATGTGCATGTGGTCCTGCATACGCTCAATTTCGCCGTTCTCCCCGAAGTGCGGCTTGGTACCGGTTCCGAGGCAGTGGTCCGGTTCGGCGTCTCCTGTGGGTTCCGCGTGGCGGGCAGGAAGAACGGCACCCGTTACGAGCAATGGCCCTACCATACGGACAAGGAAACGTTCACCGATGCGGTCCCGGACGATTTCGGGGGTGAGCTCCGGGCCATCTTCGGGTTCGGCTTTCGCGTGCCCACCGGGCCTCGCACCAGCATCACCATCGATCCGTACCTGGCCCGCGGGTTCTCCTCCATGTTGAAGGCGGAACCAGGCTCCGTCTCCACTGAGGTCGGCTTCCGGCTGGGCTGGGCCTTCCGCGTGCAGAAGGAGGGGCTTTCGCGTTGGATCGATCGGCGCACGCCAACACCGCCCGCGGGGCCGACGTGGTAGAGCTCACTTCCCCGGCAGGTACTCCAGGCTCACGCTATTGATGCAGTAGCGCAGCCCCGTCGGCTTGGGGCCATCGTCGAACACATGGCCCAGGTGCGCGCTGCACCGTCCGCAGGTCACCTCGGTGCGCACCATGCCCCAGCTGCGGTCCTCGTGGTAGTGCAGGGCATCCTTCCGCAGGGGTTGGAAGAAGCTGGGCCAGCCGCAATGGCTGCTGAACTTGGCGTCGGCCTGGAACAGGATGTTGCCGCACACCGCACAGGCATAGGTGCCGATGCCCTCGAAGTCCCAGTACTTGCCCGTGAAGGCCCGCTCGGTGCCCTGCTCGAAGGCGATGTGATACAGGTCCGCGGGAAGCAGCTTCTTCCATTCGCTCTTCGGCACCTCCAGGGTGGTGGTGTCGGTGTGCGAGTAATAAGGATTGTGGCTGTGGTCGTATTGGCTCATGGTGTCGGTGGCGGTGCCGGCCCGCTGCGTCTGCCCCCGGCTGTGACCGCACCCGGCCAGCAAGAGCCCGGCCGTGAGGACAAGGGAGAGGAGCGGAGCGGTTCGCATGGGCGTGTGCCGGGGTGAAGTTCGCACAGGGAACACCGATCGGTGGTGCATGGTTCAGGACCGGCCGGTCGGGGCTGTTGAAAAAAACCTTCCCCCTAAAGGGGAAGTAGGGTATGACCAAGGGGCCAGGTGAACCGAACGCCGTCCGATGCCCTTTTATTTGCCGCCCCGGTCGGAGGTACGCCTCCCTGTCCGGGACCAATACTGTACCGACAGCATGGCAAAGAAGAGCAGCGGAAATGGCGACCTGGTGATCGTGGAGTCGCCCGCCAAGGCAAAGACCATCGAGAAGTACCTCGGCGACGGCTTCACCGTGCTGAGCAGCTATGGGCACGTCCGCGACCTGCCCGAGCGCGACCTCAGCGTGGACGTGGAGAACGGCTTCGAGCCCACCTACATCGTGCCCGACGACAAGAAGGACCGGCTGCGCCAGCTGCAGCGCGAGGCCGACAAGGCGGGCACCGTGTGGCTCGCAACTGATGAGGACCGCGAAGGAGAGGCCATCAGCTGGCACCTGAAGGAAGCGTTGAAGCTCAGCGATGACAAGGTGAAGCGCATCACCTTCAACGAGATCACCAAGAAGGCGGTGACCGAGGCCATCGCCAACCCGCGGCAGATCGATGTGCACCTGGTGGACGCCCAGCAGGCCCGCCGCGTGCTGGACCGGCTGGTGGGCTATGAGCTGAGCCCCGTCCTGTGGCGCAAGGTGAAGCCCAGCCTCAGCGCGGGCCGGGTGCAAAGCGTGGCCGTGCGCCTCATCGTGGAGCGCGAACGCGAGATCCTCGACTTCAACAGCAAGAGCGCCTTCCGCGTCACCGCCATCCTCACTACGGAGAAGGGCGCGACGGTGAAGGCCGAGCTCCCGCAGCGCTTCGCCACCGAGCCCGAGGCCATGGCCTTCCTGCAGGGCTGCATTGGCGCCGGCTATACCGTGGCCGCCGTGGAGAAGAAGCCCGGCAAGCGCACGCCCGCCGCACCCTTCACCACCAGCACGCTGCAGCAGGAGGCCAGCCGCAAGCTCGGCTACGGCGTGGACCGCACCATGCGCATCGCCCAGGGGCTCTATGAGCAGGGGCACATCACCTACATGCGTACCGACTCGGTGAACCTCAGCGACCTGGCCATCGATGCGGCCAAGGAGGCCATCACCGACCAGTATGGCGCCCGCTACAGCAAGCCGCGCAACTACACCAGCAAGACCAAGGGTGCCCAGGAGGCCCACGAGGCCATCCGTCCCACCGACATGCGGGTGCGCACCGCCGGCAACGACCGCGATGCCGAGCGTTTGTACGACCTCATCTGGAAGCGCACCGTGGCCAGCCAGATGGCCGATGCCGAACTGGAGAAGACCATCGTGGACATCGCCATCAGCACCCGCCCCGGCGATGCGCTGAAGGCCCAGGGGGAGGTGATCCTCTTTGACGGCTTCCTGAAGGTTTACATGGAAGGCCGCGATGACGAGGACAGCGAGGAACAGGAGGGCCTGCTGCCCGAGATGCGCCAGGGCGAACAGCTCGGCCTGCGCGAGATGACCGCCACCCAGCGCTTCGACAGGCCCGCGCCGCGCTACACCGAGGCCAGCCTGGTGAAGAAGCTCGAGGAGCTCGGCATCGGACGCCCCAGCACCTACGCCGCCACCATCAGCACCGTGCTCAACAAGGGTTACGTGGTGAAGGAGAACCGCGACGGCACCCCGCGCAGCTACCGCATCCTCACCCTCGCCAACGGCCAGGTGCAGGATGCCACGGGCACCGAGAACGTCGGCGCCGAGAAGCAGAAGCTCTTCCCCACGGACATCGGCATGGTGGTGAACGACTTCCTGGTGGAGCACTTCCCCAGCATCGTGGACCTGCACTTCACCGCCAAGGTGGAGGAGGAGTTCGACGTGATCGCGGAAGGGAAGGAGAACTGGCGCGAGATGATCGCCCGCTTCTACAAGCCCTTCCACGCCACCCTGGGCAATGTGAAGGACACCGCCGACCGCGCCACCGGTGCGCGCGTGCTGGGCCAGGACCCGGTGAGCGGCAAGGACGTGGTGGCCCGCATCGGGCGCTTCGGCCCCATGATCCAGATCGGCAGTGTGGAGGACGAGGACAAGCCGCGCTTCGCCAGCCTGCGCAAGGACCAGAGCATCCAGACCATCACCCTGGAGGAGGCGCTCAACCTCTTCAAGCTGCCCCGCACCCTGGGCGAACGCGATGGGGAGATCTGCTCGGTGGGCATCGGACGCTTCGGTCCCTATGTGCGCCTGGGCAGCACCTATGCCAGCCTCACCCCGGAGGATGATCCGCTGGAGATCGATCTGCGCCGCGCCGTGGAGCTCATCGACCTGAAGAAGGCCGCCAACGCCACCCGCGACCTGGGCGAGTACCAGGGCGAGATGATCGTGCAGGGCCGCGGCCGCTTCGGACCCTTCGTGAAGCACGGCAAGGTCTACGCGAACGTCCCCAAGAGCGAGGACCCCGCCACGGTCACCTTCGAGCGCGCCGTGGAACTGGTGGAGGCCAAGAAGGCCGGTGCACGGCAGAACGTGCTGAAGGAGTTCGAGGGATCCGAGGTGCAGGTGCTGGATGGCCGCTACGGTCCCTACATCACCGACGGCAGCAAGAACGCCAACCTGCCCAAGGACCGCACGCCCGCCGACCTCACGTTGGAGGAGGCCACCCGCCTGCTCGCGGAAGCGCCCGAACGGAAAGGCGGCCGCCGCACCGCGCGGAAGTCCGCTGCTCCGGCGAAGCGCACCGCGAAGAAGGCCGCGCCAAAAAAGGCGGCCCGGAAAGGGCGACCTTAAGGTCGCCCCGCGCTCTGCGCTGTGCCCTGTGTCCTTAAGGTCGCCCCGCGTCCTCGTGACGCCCTGTATCCATGTGAGGTCACCCCGCGTCCTCGCGGCTTTTAAGACCCGTTGTCAGCAGGGTGATCCGGCGTTGCGAACAGTCCCCTGTGAGCATGTCGCATCCATGGGCCGGAGCGCTGCCCCCCGGCCCCGCCGAACTTCGTCGCATCGCCGCCGCTTGCACGGCCAGGCTTCCGCATGGACATCAGCATCTACTTCCGGCCTTCGGAGCGTTTCGGTGGCAGCCGCCCGGAATGGCCGGCCCATTCCCTCGGCGACAACACCACCTTCCACACCACCTCGAAGGGCTTCCCCTCGTTGGAAGGCATGCAGGTGGCCGTGTTCGGGGTGATCGATGATCCGGGCCATGCGCGTCCCAGGACCTGCGTGGAAGCCCCCGATGTGGTCCGCGAACAGCTCTACCAGCTCTTCCTGCCGGCCGGCAACCTGCAACTGGTGGACCTTGGTGACATCCATCCCGGGGCCAGCGCGGGCGACACCCAGCATGCCGTGGCCGAGACCATGGCCGAGCTGATGCGCATGAACATCGTGCCCATCCTGCTGGGCGGCGGCCAGGGGCACACCTTCTCGCAATACCTCGCTTACGAGATGCTCGAGCGCACCGCGAACCTGGTGTGCATCGATGGCCGCTTCGACCTGGGCGAGCCCGGCCAGGCCCTGGCCGAGAGCAGCTACCTCAGCCACATCGTGCTGCGGCAGCCCAACTACCTCTTCAACTACAGCAACCTCGGGTTCCAGACCTACCTCGTGGACCAGCCGGGCATCGAGCTGATGGACAAGCTCTACTTCGATGCCCATCGCCTTGGCGAGCTGCGCGCCCACATCGCTGATGCCGAACCCGTGCTGCGCAATGCGGACACCGTGAGCGTGGACATGACCGCCGTGCGCCGCAGCGATGCGCCCGGCACCACCCGGCCCGGCCCCAATGGCTTCCACGGCGAGGAGATCTGCCAGTTGATGCGCTACGCCGGCATCAGCGAGAAGGTCACCTCCCTGGCCATCTACGAGATGGACCCCGCGCGCGACCAGGACCACACCACCGCCCAACTGGTGGCGCAGATGGTGTGGTGCTTCCTGGACGGCTTCCGCAGCCGCACCAACGACCTGCCCTGGCTGGACCGCAAGCGCTTCACCCGCTTCCGCATCCCCATCCGCGGCCACGAGCAGGAGTTGGTGTTCTACAAGAGCAATGTGAGCGACCGCTGGTGGATGGACATCCCGTATCGCGCCGAACAGGAGGCCCGGTTCGAGCGTCATCATCTCGTGCCCTGCAGCTATACCGACTATCAGACCGCGTGCCGTGAGGAGGTCCCGGACCGCTGGTGGCGGACCTTCCAGAAGCTCAGCTGAGGCATCCGCCCTGGGGCAAGGGTGCTTGGATCCCACGTCAGCCGGGAACTCGGCGGATTTGGTGGGATCGGATCTTTGCTATATTGGCACCGGGAACTGGCGGTCCCAGGGGGGGTGATGTGCTTCCCTTGCCCGTCACCACTGAACGGAAGACCAGCATGAGGGGGATAATCACCGCAGCGCTTTGCGCGGCCGTGGGTGGAACAGTGTTCGCCCAACAGGACCCGCAGTTCACCCAGTACATGTTCGACCGCCTGTCGGTGAACCCGGCCGTTGCGGGGATCACCGGCCAATTGTGTGCCACGGCCATGTTCCGCCAGCAGTGGACGGGCTTTGATGGTGCGCCGCAGACCGGTCTGCTGAACGTTTCCCTGCCGATCAAGAAGATCAGCAGCGGCATCGGCATGTCGCTCTTCCTGGACGAACTGGGTCAGCAGAAGAGCACCCTGGCCCGGTTCCACTACTCTTTCCATCGCAAGGTGGGCAGCGGCACCCTCGGGGTCGGTGTTTCCGCCGGTCTGGTGAGCCACACCCTCGGCAGGGACTGGCGCACCCGCGATCCCATCGGGCAGGACAACACCATCCCCGTGAACGGGGCCAGCGACAGCGGCTTCGACCTGGGCTTCGGGCTCTACTACACCTCGCCCACCTTCTGGATCGGCCTGTCCAGCACGCACGTGGCCGAGGCCGAACTGCAGGACGTGAGCATCAAGACCCGCCGCCACTACTGGGTGCAGGCCGGGTATGACTGGGCCATCAAGGGTGACAAGAAGTACATCCTGCAGCCCTCCGTGCTGGTGAAGTCCGATGCCACGTCCACCCAGCTGGACCTGAACGCCACCTTCCTCTATAATAACATGGTGTGGCTGGGCGTTTCGTTCCGTACCGAGGACGCCATCGCCCCGATGATCGGCTACCAGTTCAAGCCGAACGACAAGTCGATGCTCCGCCTTGGCTACAGCTACGATGTGACCACCTCGGAGCTCGCCAACTACAGCAGCGGCAGCCATGAGGTCATGCTCAACTACTGCGTGTTGCTGGTGAAACCACCCGACGTGCAGATCTACCGCAACGTCCGGTTCCTCTGAGCCAACGAAACCAAATCGCTTCACCTGCCGTACATCGCCTCGTCCAAGGTGTTCTCTTACCGGAAGACCAACAGACCTGGATCCCTGCAAGGAAAACCCATGGAACGGCATAACAGGAAGATCATGGAACGTCCCATTTTGTATCTCGGCGCCATTGGCTTGCTGGCGAGCTGTGGCGGTGGTGGCCAGGGGCAGCTGATCGGTGCCCAGGGCCGTCCGGGCTGGTATCAGGTGGATCCCTACGGGATGAACTACATCGGCATGGGCAGCTTCGTCATGGGTCCGAGCGACCAAGACGTGCCCTACGCCGTGGTGTCGAAGAGCAAGACCGTTTCGGTGCAGGCCTTCTACATCGACCAGACGGAGATCACCAACAACGAGTACCGGCAGTTCGTGTACTACGTCCGTGATTCCATCGCCAAGCGCACGCTGGGTGATGAGGACATCGGCGAGCACGTGATCACCGAGGACGAGTTCGGCGAGGAGATCGATCCGCCTGTGCTGAACTGGCGCGAGCGCATCAACTGGTACGGCGATGAGGAGCGCGAGGCCCTGGCCGACATGTTCCTCAGCGAGAGCGAGCGCTTCTATCGCCGCAAGGAGATCGACACGCGCAAGCTGATGTTCGAGTACTACTGGATCGACCTGAAGGAGGCGGCCCGCAAGGCGAACAACGCTCGCGACCTGGACCTGAGCTACACCAACGTGAAGGGCCAGAACAACGCCATCCGCGGCCACAGCGATCGCAGCAAGTTCATCATCAAGGAGGTGATCAATGTGTATCCCGACACGCTGGTGTGGGTGCATGACTTCACCTACTCCTTCAACGAGCCGATGACCGAGAACTACTTCTGGCATCCGGCCTATGATGATTATCCGGTGGTGGGTGTGACCTGGGTGCAGGCCAACGCCTTCAACGTGTGGCGCACGCAGCTCATGAACAGCTGGCTGGAGAGCAACGGCGAGGCTTTCGTGAACCGCTTCCGCCTGCCCACCGAGGCGGAGTGGGAGTATGCCGCCCGTGGCGGTCTGGACCTCGCTCCCTATCCCTGGGGCGGTCCCTACGTGCGTAACCGCCAGGGTTGCTTCCTGGGCAACTTCAAGCCCCTGCATGGCAACTACGTGGACGACGGTGGTTTCCACACCGTGCCCGTGGACAGCTATACCCCGAACGATTACGGCCTGTACAGCATGGCCGGCAACGTGGCCGAGTGGACCAGCACCGCGTTCGACGAGAGCGTGTACGACTTCGACCACGACCTGAACCCCGAGTACAGCTACGATGCCATCGCCAGCGACCCCCCGTCGCTCAAGCGCAAGGTGATCCGTGGCGGTTCGTGGAAGGACATCGGCTACTACATGCAGACCGGCACCCGCAGCTACGAGTACCAGGACACCACGAAGGCCTACATCGGCTTCCGTTCGGTGATGACCTACCTGGGCCGCGGAAAGGCCGTGAACGCCGAGGACCTCTAGACCAGGAACTGACGACCGTTACCTGACCCCGACGGTCGCATTCATACGTAAGCAAGGAACCAGCTCTCTCAGACCAACCAACAAACGCAAGGACGAACGATGAAACCCGGCAGCAAGAAGTGGAAGAACTTCATGGCCAAACTGTACGGTATCGGTGCAGCGGTCGTGATCGTGGGTGCTCTTTTCAAGATCCAGCACTGGCCGTTCGCCAGTCTGTTCCTTATCCTCGGTCTCAGTACGGAGGCCATCATCTTCTTCTTCTCGGCCTTTGAACCGCCCCATGAGGATCCCGATTGGAGCCTGGTGTACCCCGAGTTGGCCACCGGCGAGAAGGCTGAGGGTGATGAGTTCCGCAAGGATGATCAGCGCTCGATCACCGAGCAGCTGGACAACATGCTGGAGAGCGCCAAGATCGAGCCCGAGCTGATCGCCAGTCTGGGTGATGGCATGCGTTCGCTCAGCGATCAGGCCCGCCAGATGGGCCAGATCACCGGCGCCGCTGCGGCCACCAACGAGTACGCCAACAGCCTGAAGGAGGCCAGCACCAAGGTGAGCAGCCTCAGCGAGAGCTATGCCAAGGCCAGCGAGAGCCTCGTGGGCCTCACGCAGAACGTGGACGCGGGCAAGAACGCCGGCGAGAGCCTGCAGCGCATGAGCCAGAACCTGAGCGCCCTCAACGAGATGTATGAGATGCAGCTGCGCGGCAGCCGCGAGAAGCTCGAGGCCGCCAACCAGATGTTCGATGGCATGAGCGAGATGCTCACCAACCTGAAGAACTCCGTGGAGGACACCAAGCGTTACAAGGAGAACATCTCCGAGCTCAGCGACAACCTGCAGAAGCTGAACACGGTGTACGGCAACATGCTGGCTGCCATGACCATCAACCGCTGATCCCCAAGGATCGGACGGCAACAGATCGGAACCTGAAATACCTGTTGGAACAAGATGGCCAGTGGCAAACAGACCCCCAGGCAGAAGATGATCAACATGATGTACCTCGTGTTGACCGCTCTCCTGGCCATGAACGTGTCGAAGGAGATCCTGGACAGCTTCATCACCGTGAACAACGGTCTGGAGAACACCAAGCTCTCCCTGAACGACAAGATGACTGCGCAGTACGCCAGCTTCGAGGCCTATGCCAAGGAGAACTCGGCGAAGTACGGCGCGGCCTGGAACGAGGCCAAGAAGATCAAGACCGCCGGGGCCGACCTGGTGGCTTACATCGACTCCATCAAAGCCAAGGCGATCATCACCGCCGAAGGCTGGCCGCGTGACAGCGTGGTGCTGGGCGATGGACGCATCGTGGACCTCGCCAAGGTGACCAAGAAGGACAGCCACGACG
This sequence comes from Bacteroidota bacterium, assembly GCA_963169595.1. Taxonomy (GTDB): domain Bacteria; phylum Bacteroidota; class Bacteroidia; order Flavobacteriales_F; family PHOS-HE28; genus PHOS-HE28. The sequence goes on from CAUJFM010000272.1 coordinate 14,252, forward strand.
AGCTGACCAACCTGCTGATCGGCGACGAGCCGGCCAAGCCGAAGGATGGTCCGTACTCGGCCGTGGAGCTCCGCACCAAGCTGGAGGCTTTCCGGGAGATGGTGAAGAACAGCCGCAAGGGCGACAAGGACCTGGCGGAGATGATGGACCGTGTGTTCAACTTCGCCAATCGCAAGGATGCCTCGGGTACGGACAACAACTGGGAGAGCATCAACTTCTACCACGTGCCCCTGGCGGCCGGCATCACCATCCTGAGCAAGCTCCAGGCGGATGTGCGCAACGCCGAAGGCGAGGTGGTGAAGCGGATGATGGACGCCGTGGAGGGCCAGAGCTTCAAGTTCAACAAGCTCACCGCCATCGTGAAGCCGCAGAGCAGCTACGTGACGGTGGGTGCGAAGTACAGCGCGGAGATCTTCCTGGGTGCGTATGACGACCAGAACGCCCCCGAGGTGTGGATCTGCAAGCCCGGTGCCCGTGTGGACACGACCGCCAAGCCGCCCAAGATCATCGGTGACTCGGAGAAGCTGCCCATGAACGGCGCCAAGGCCGTGCTGGAACAGGTGGCCAGCGGTGCCGGTCTTCGTCAGGTGAGCGGTATCATCAAGTACAAGCCGGTGGGTGGCGACGAGCAGATCGAGGCCTTCTTCACGGAGTACGAGGTGGCACAGCCCAACCTGGTGGTGAGCCCCACCAAGATGAACGTGTTCTACCGCGGTGTGGACAACCCGGTGAGCGTGAGCGTGTCCGGCTACAGCGACAAGGACATCCAGCCCACGGCGACCAATGGTGCCCTGACCAAGGGGGCCGAAGGTTGGATCATGCGTCCGGGCAAGGATGCCGAGGCCGTGATCAGCGCCACGGTGACCAATCCCGACGGGACGAAGAAGCAGATGACGGGCATGAAGTTCCGCGTGAAGAACGTGCCGAACCCCTCACCCTACTTCGCCGGCAAGAGCGTCAACGACGAGAACATCAAGAAGGCCGAGCTCACCGCTGCGGCGGGTGTGATCGCCAAGATGGAGAACTTCGAGTTCGACCTGAAGTTCGAGGTCGTGTCGTTCAAGGTCACCATGATCGTGGGCGGTGTGCCCCTGGAGAAGGAGGCGAAGGGTCCTGCCGTGAGCAGCGACATGAAGGAGATGTTCCAGAAGGCCAAGCCCGGCCAGAAGATCTACATCGAAGGCATCAAGGCCAAGGGCCCCGACGGTACCGTACGGAACTTGGGTTCCCTGTCGTTCAAGGTGGTGTAACCACGTAAATCGTTCACCAAGATGAGGACCTGCAAGAACATCCTGGCCACCGCGGCGATCGCCGTGGCAGGCTTGTGCACGGCCCCCGAGGCCATGGCACAGACCGTGCTCGATGGGGCCTACATCAAGGAGCACACGAAGACCAAGCGGGTGGTGCCCTACACGCACATCCGTGAGGCGGACGTGATGTGGGCACGCCGCGTGTGGCGCACGATCGACCTGCGCGAGAAGATGAACCACCCGTTGTATTACCCCACGGAGGCCATCAACGACCGCAAGAGCCTGTTCGATGTGATCAAGCACGGCCTGCTGGTGGACGGCTCGCTGACGGCCTACGACCCGGGCGCGCTGGCGAACGACGACGAGTTCAAGAAGCCGCTGCTGGCCAGCGACCTGAAGGACATCTTCATGCGTGTGGACACGCAGTACACCGAGTCGCTCACCACGGGCGACATGGAGATGGTGATCCAGGAGATCCCCCTGGAGAGCCGCGACATCAAGATGTACAACATCAAGGAGGACTGGATCTTCGACAAACAGCGCTCCACGATGGACATCCGGATCATCGGCATCGCGCCGATGAAGGAGGTGCGCGGGGAGGACGGGGAGGTGCGCGGTTACCGCCCGCTGTTCTGGCTGTACTATCCCGAGTGCCGGTACGTGTTCGCCAACTGGGACGCCTTCAACCGGGAGAACGATGCGGAGCGGCGCAGCTATGAGGACATCTTCTGGAAGCGCCAGTTCAGCAGCTACATCACCAAGTGGAGCAACGTGTACGACCGGGGTATCAACCAGTACAAGACCGGTCTGGACGCCTTGCTGGAAGGCGAAGAGATCAAGCAGTCGCTGTTCGAGTTCGAGCACGACCTGTGGAACTTCTAAGGCCAAGGAACACCCGTTAACTGCGCGAAGCCCCGGACACCCGGGGCTTCGTACTTTTGCGGGCCTTTTCCGGCACCTCCGCCGCATTCCCACCGCCCATGATCACCGTCCAAGGCCTTACCCTGCATTTCGGTCAACGGCCGATGTTCGATGATGTTTCCTTCTTCATCGGCAGCGATGACCGCATCGGCCTGGTGGGCCGCAACGGCGCCGGCAAGAGCACCCTGCTGAAGATCCTCGCCGGCAAGCAGGCCTTCGACAAGGGCACCATCGGCAAGCCCAAGGAGCTCACCCTCGGCTACCTGCCGCAGGAGATGGCCCACAACCTGGAGCTCACGCCCTGGCAGGTGGCCGAGAAGGCCTTCGAGGAGGCCCTCACCCTGCAGGCCTCGTTGGAACGCATCGAAAAGGACCTGGAGAAGGCCACCACCGATGAGGAGGCCATGGAGCTGGCCACGCTGCTCGCCCATGCGCACGAGCGGCTCAACACCATCGGCGCGGCCGATCACGACATGCAGATCGAGCGGATGCTGAAGGGCATCGGCTTCGTGGGCGCCGACATGCACCGCCTGATGAGCGAGCTGAGCGGCGGCTGGCGCATGCGTGCCGAGCTCGCCCGCATCCTGCTGATGCAGCCCGACCTGCTGCTGCTGGACGAACCCACCAACCACCTCGATCTGCCCGCCATCCAGTGGCTGGAGGACCTGCTGCGCACCTATCCGTCCGCGTTGGTGCTCATCTCGCACGACAAGACCTTCCTGGACCGCCTCACCAAGCGCACCATCGAGGTCACCGGCGGCCGCATCATCGACCGCAAGGCCTCCTGGAGCCAGTACGTGGAGCTGCGCAAGGTGGAACGCGAGCAGCAGTCCGCCGTGGCCAAGGACCAGCAGCGCTACATCAAGGAGACCGAGGCGCTCATCAACAAGTTCCGCGCGAAGGCCAGCAAGGCCGCGTTCGCCCAGAGCCTCATCACCAAGCTGGAGAAGCTGGAGCGCATCGAGGAGGAGGACGAGGACCTGCGCAAGATGCTGGTGAAGTTCCCGCCCGCACCCAGCTCCGGCAAGATCGTGTGCGAGGTGAAGGACGTGAGCAAAGCCTATGGGGCGAAGACGATCTTCAACCACGCCGAGCTCACCATCGCCAAGGGCGAGCACCTGGCCCTGGTGGGCGCCAACGGCACCGGCAAGTCCACGCTGGTGCGGATGATCATGGGCGAGGAGCCCTTCGACGGCGAGATCCGCATGGGGCACAACGTGATCGTGGGCTACTATGCGCAGGACATGCCCGAGCGCATGAGCCCGCAGCGCACCGTGCTGGAGACCGCCGAGGATGCTGCCAGCGAGGAGAACCGGGTGCGTGTGCGCGCCATGCTCGGCGCCTTCATGTTCAGCGGCGAGGACGTGGACAAGAAGGTGAAGGTGCTCAGCGGTGGTGAACGCGCACGCCTGGCGCTGTGCTGCATGCTGCTGAAGCCGCTCAACTTCCTCATCCTCGACGAACCCACGCACCACCTGGACATCCAGAGCAAGGACGTGCTGAAGGAGGCGCTGAAGAACTACGACGGCACCTTCCTGCTCGTGAGCCACGACCGGGATTTCCTCACCGGCCTCACCAGCCGCATCCTCGAGCTCGACGAGTTCCGCATCCGCGACCAGCACATGGACATCCTGGAGCTGATCGAGAAGCGCAAGGCCCTGCAGAGCGCGGACATCGGCCGCTCATCGGCCCGCGTGAAGGAGGAGAAGGCGGCGCGCAACAGCGATCAGCGCGACAAGCGCGACCGCGACAAGGAACGCCGCCGCGTGCAGAGCCAGGTGCAACGCCTGGAGGAACAGCTGGCCGCGCTGGAGCAGGAGGAGAAGCAGTTGCAGGCCGAGGTGATGAAGAGCGGCCTATCCGCCGAAGCGTTGCAGAACGGTTACGATCGCCTGGGCAAGCTGGCCGAACGCATCGCCGCAGTGATGGGTGAGTGGGAGCGGGCCTCCGCCCAGCTGCAGGAGCTCGGCGAGGGCGTGTGAGCGCGTTCAGCGGCGTTACCCTTCTGAGGTCGCGGCATTCGTGTTGTTGGCGGAGCGCATGGAGCGTTCCTCCTCCAACACCGAGCAGCCATGGCCAGCATGAAGATGCCTCCCCGGCAGAAGATGATCAACATGATGTACCTCGTGCTCACCGCCATGCTGGCGATGAACGTGAGCAAGGAGGTGCTGGACGCGTTCGCCATCATGGACGCCGAGCTGGTGCGCAGCGAGCGGGCGCACGAGCAGCGGTCCCGGGTGGAGTACACCGTGTTCGCGGAGGCGGCCCAGCGCTTCCCGGACAAGTTCGGTGCCCCGCACCAGCGGGCCCTGCGCGTGCAGGCGATGGCCGATTCGCTGGTGCACCACATCCAGGGCATGAAGCTGCGTGCCATCGCCACCGCCGATGGGCTGGAGGTGGACGCCCTGCAGGGACGCGATGCCGATGGCCGCGACACGCTGCGCGCCCTGCTGGCCCTGGAAGCGAAGGACGACCGTGAGGTGCTGACGCGCGAACTGGTGGGCAGCGAGCCCGCCACGCCGAAGCAGGGCCCCGGCACGGCGCATGACCTGCGGTTGCGCATCGCGGCCTTCCGCGACAGTTTGAAGGCGATGGCCGGTGCGCGGGGCCAGGCCCTCGCATCGGCGCTGGACCAGCTCTTCGACCAGGGCGACCGGCGCGATGCCTCGGGCACCTTGAACAACTGGGAGAGCACCAACTTCTACGATGTGCCGCTGGCGGCCGGTGTCGCCACGCTCAGCAAGCTGCAGGCCGACATCCGCGCGGCGGAGAACGACATGGTGAAGTGGCTCTACCGCAGCGCTGAGATGGATGATTACCGGTTCGGCACGCTCACCGGCGCCGTGGTGCCGCAGAGCAACCTCGTCATGGCCGGCGATTCCTTCCGCGCCGATGTGTTCCTGGCGGCCTACGACCCGAAGAACCCGGCCCGTGTGCTGTTGAAGGATGGCCGTGCGCTTCCCGTGGGGCCCGATGGCAAGGCCAAGCTGCGCGTGCGTGCCGATGCCGTCGGGGAGCAGCGCGTGGAGGGCGTGATGCACTTCGAGGGCCCCAACGGCGCGGTGGAGGTGCCCTATGCCACCACCTACCAGGTGATGGCGCCGCTGCTGGTGGCCTCGCCAACCAAGATGAACGTGCTGTACCGCGGGGTGGACAATCCCATCGAGCTGTCCGTGCCGGGCGTGCCGGCGGAGCGGGTCCAGGCGGGCATCAGCACGGGGCGCATCGTGCGCAGTGGCCAGGGTTGGGTGGCCAGTGGCATGAGCGGGAGCACGGCCGAGGTGTTCGCCACGGTGACCCTACCCGATGGCAGCACCCGGCGGGTGGGCCCCATGCGGTTCCGGGTGAAGGACCTGCCACCGCCGATGCCGGTGGTCGCCGGGAAGACCCCGCGCGACAGTCGCGTGCGCAAGGCGGAACTGATGGCCGCGCAGGGTGTGGCGGCGCGGTTGGAGGACACGGACTTCGAAGCGCCCTGGGTGGTGAAGCGGTTCAAATTGGTGGCGGTGCGTGGCACCCGGGTGGTGGAGATGGAGTCCCCCGGCAACACGTTCACTCCGCAGATGCGCGAGCTCATTGCCGACCTGCGCCCCGGGGAACAGGTCTATGTGGAAGGCATCAAGGCCCAGCTGGCCAATGGTTCAGGCCCGGTACGGGAGCTGCCTGCCCTCGGGTTCCGGGTGGTTCCGTAAGGCTTTCTTGCTCGTGTCCCGAAAAGATGTACATTTGCGGTCCATTGCGGGGTGGAGCAGATGGTAGCTCGTCGGGCTCATAACCCGAAGGCCGCAGGTTCGAGTCCTGCCCCCGCTACCACGAAAGCCCGGTCGAAAGGCCGGGCTTTCGGTTTGTAAGCCCTTCGCCTCCACTGGCATCGCTGCCGTTGGATGGTCGATCTTCGCGGAACCCAGTCGCATGGCACACAAGGCCGGATACGTCAACATCATCGGGGAGCCCAACGTGGGGAAGAGCACCCTGCTCAACGCCCTGCTGGGCGAGCAGCTGGTGATCACCAACCCGAAGGCGCAGACCACCCGGCACCGCATCCTGGGCATCCTCAACGGCCCGGACCACCAGCTGATCCTCAGCGACACGCCCGGCATCCTCGATCCGCAGTACCGCATGCACGAGAACATGATGCGGGCGGTGGACGAGGCCCTCATCGATGCCGACCTGCTCATCGTGCTGGTGGAACTGGGACAGCGTCCCGAGCGCTCGGAGAACGTTGTCCGCCG
>CAUJFM010000273.1 GCA_963169595.1 Bacteroidota bacterium
CTCCTGAACAACGAACACCATGGAAGCCACAACGGCACTGAAAAGGACCGCGCTCACGCACCTGCATGAATCCCTTGGCGCCAAGATGGTGCCCTTCGCCGGCTACCTGATGCCGGTGCAGTACACCGGCGTGAACGATGAGCACCACGCGGTGCGCAACAGCGTGGGGGTGTTCGATGTGAGCCACATGGGCGAGTTCATCGTGCGCGGGCCCGGCGCGCTGGACCTGATCCAGAAGGTGACCAGCAACGATGCCAGCAAGCTCGCGGTGGGCAAGGTGCAGTACAGCTGCCTGCCCAACGGCAAGGGCGGCATCGTGGACGACCTGCTGGTGTACCGCATGCAGCAGGGCGACGACCACCACTACGTGCTGGTGGTGAACGCCAGCAACATTGAGAAGGACTGGGCCTGGATCAACCAGCACAACACCTTCGATGCGCAGCTGGAGAACATCAGCGACCGCATGAGCCTGCTGGCCGTGCAGGGCCCCAAGGCCGTGGATACGCTGAAGGGCCTCTTCACCGAGGACATCGCGGCCATGCCGTACTACACCGCCATGTATGCCGAGATGAAGGGCGTGGGCCTGGTGCTGATCAGCACCACGGGCTACACCGGCGCCGGCGGCTACGAGATCTACATGCCCAACCCGCTGGCCGAGAAGGCCTGGAACGTGGTGTTCGAGGCCGGCGCGCCCTACGGCATCAAGCCCTGTGGCCTTGCCTCACGCGACACCTTGCGCCTGGAGATGGGCTTCTGCCTCTACGGCAACGACATCGACGACACCACCTCGCCCATGGAGGCCGGCCTGGGCTGGATCACCAAGTTCACCAAGGACTTCGTAGATTCATCCGTCTTGAAGGCCCAGAAGGACAACGGCACCACGCGCAAGCTCGTTGGTTTCGAGCTGCTGGACCGCGGCATTCCCCGCCATGGCCACAACGTGGTGGACGCCGCCGGCAACGTGGTGGGCGTGGTGACCTCCGGCACCCAGAGCCCCACCCTGCAGAAGCCCATCGGACTGGCCTATGTGCCCACCGCCATGGCCGCGGAAGGCAGCGAAGTGCTGGTGGACGTGCGCGGCAAGGTGCTGAAAGGGCGCGTGGTGAAGCTTCCCTTCCTGAAGCAGTCCTGATCCCATGGAGACCGTAGGCCGGAGCACCGATTACCCCTACCGCGTGGAGGTCTGCTTCATGCCGGGGCAGTACCCGCTGTACGCCCAGGACATGGGCATCGTGGTGGTGATCGATGTGCTCCGCGCCACCAGTGCCATGGTGGCCGCCTTTGAGCATGGGGTGGACCGGATCATCCCGGTGAGCACCATCGAGGAGGCGCGGCAATACATCGGCCGGCCCGGCTACATCGCCGCGGCCGAGCGCAACGGGGAGGTGGTGGACGGCTTCGCCTTCGGCAACTCGCCCCTCGCCTACGTGGGGCAGGACCTGCGCGGGCACACCATTGTGATGACCACCACCAACGGCACCAAGGCCATCAACCTGGCCAAGGGCGCCCGCACCCTGGTGATCGGCTCCTTCCTGAACCTGTCCGCCCTCAGCGAGTGGCTGGTGAAGCAGAACGACAACATCCTGCTGCTGTGCAGCGGCTGGAAGGACAAGTTCAACCTGGAGGACAGCGTGTTCGCCGGTGCGGTGATGGACCGCCTGTTGGAGAGCGGCAAGTTCGGGGTGGAGGAGGACAGCAGCATCGCGGCCAAGTACATGTACATGGCCGCGCGGGACAACTTCATGAGCATCCTGAAGGCGGCGCCCCGGCGCCGGCGCATCGAACAGCTGCACCTGCTGCCGGACGTGAAGTACTGCCTCACCCCCGACCAGAGCGGCGTGATCCCCGTGCTGCGCGACGGCGAACTGGTGCGTATGGCATGAACCGGTCAGTCCCCGCCTTCCTCCGCGTTCCCGTGGCCGGCGCCGTACTGCTGGCGCTGGGCTTGGTGCTGATGCCGCAGCGCGTGGTGGAACCGGCCGACGCCTGGGGCTTCTATGGCCACAAGCGCATCAACCGGATGGCCTGCTTCACGCTTCCACCGGAGATGTTCCCCTTCTTCAAGCGCCACATCGACTGGATCAGCGACCATGCCGTGGACCCCGACCGGCGCCGCTATGCGGTGGACGGGGAGGCGCAGCGCCACTACATCGACATTGACCACTACGCTCACCACGGCCAGGACCCCTTCACGGTGGTGCCGCGCAAGTGGAAGGATGCCGTGGCGAAGCTCACCGAGGACACGCTGCAGACCTACGGCATCGTGCCCTGGCACATCGAGGTGATGTACCAGCGGCTGGTGCAGGCCTTCCAGCGCGGCGATGTGGACCGCATCCTGCGGAACGCCGCGGAGCTGGGGCATTACGTGGCCGATGCGCACGTGCCGCTGCACACCACGGAGAACTACAACGGGCAGCTCACCAACCAGCACGGCATCCACGCCTTCTGGGAGAGCCGCATCCCCGAGCTGAGCGCCGAGGACTACGACCACCTGGTGGGGCGCGCCGTCTACATTGAACGCCCCCTGGATGTGGCCTGGGAGGCCGTGTATGAGAGCCACCTGCGGGTGGACAGCGTGCTCGGCATCGACCGCGAGTTGAGCCGCACCTATCCGGACGACCGCAAGTACGTGTTCGAGGACCGCGGCCGCTCCGGCATGCGCATGTATTCGCGCGAGTTCACTGCCGCCTATGAGCAGGCGATGCAGGGCATGGTGGAGCGCCGGATGAACGCCTCCATCATCGCCCTGGGCTCCTACTGGTATTCCGCCTGGGTGGATGCCGGACAGCCCGACCTGTCACGCATCGAGGACAAGGAGGTGAGCGACAGCCTCAAGGCCGTGCTGAAGGCGGAGGAGGAATTGTGGCGCGAGGGCCGCGGGCACGGCCGCGACCACCCCGAATAGCCGCTCAGGCCTTGGCCGTAGCGGCCTTCTTCCTGGCCAGCGGATCCTCCGGCATGGTGCCGAAGATGTGGTCCCAGAAGGGCGAGCTTACGCCGAAGGCACCCGTATCGCCCACATAGTGGTGCAGGTTGTGGTGCTTCCAGATCACCTTCAGGAAGTTCTTCGGGGGATTGTAGACGTGGATGGCGTAGTGCGCCAGCAGGTAGGTGGCATAGCCCACCATGAACCCGCCGCCGAAGGCCAGGCCCGGCAGGCCCATCACCAGCATGAACAAGCCGATGAACATGCCGGCCACCAGCACGCTCATGAGCGGCGGAAGGGCCAGGCGCTTCTTGTCACGGGGATGGTCGTGGTGCACCCCGTGGAACACGTACTGGATGCGCGCCTTGCGGGGGCTGGTGGTGTCCATGTGGTAGAAGTAGCGGTGCACGAGGTACTCCACCAGGGTGAAGAAGAACATGCCCACCACGAAGAGGACCAGCGAGGTCACCAGCGGTTGCTGGAGCCTGAACAGGGTAAGGAGCAGGGCCGCGGCGCCGGTGCCGTAGAAAATGGTAAGCGGAAAGGCGATATGCGTCTTGGTCAGGGCCTCCAGAACGGGGCTCTTGAACAGACGGCCACTCTCACTGATGCTCTTGCCGGCCATGGTGCTTGATGGTTCTGGCGGCAAATCTAGCTCGTCTGGATCCGGTGCGGTGCTGACAAGTATCAACGCTGCGCGGTGGGATAAGGTCCCCGCACATACCTTTGCCGCGCTCCGAAAGGAGCAGAAGGGCATTTAGCTCAGCTGGTTCAGAGCACTACCTCGACAAGGTAGGGGTCGCTGGTTCGAATCCGGCAATGCCCACGGAACTCCCGCCCCAACGGGCGGGTTGTTCGTTTTTTTTGGTCGGGTCCGGTACCAACGGCGGGAAAAGCCGCCGGCCGACCGATCTTCAAGGCCGGAACGGTCCACGGATAGTCGAACCCTCATTCCCCCACACCATGCAACGACCGCTATTCGCATTCATCGCCATTGCCGGCCTCTGCGCGCCGGCCGCCTTCGGGCAGAACGACATTGACGTCAAGGCACGCGAGGCGGCCGCTGCCGAGGCCCAGAAGCGGCACGCCAGCGACTCGCTGGACGGCAAGTGGCAGAAGGCAGGCATCTTCACCATCAACATGACCCAGGTGAACCTCACCAACTGGGCGGCGGGTGGTTTCAGCTCCGTGAGCGGCATCGCCATGTTCAATGGAACGGCCAATTGGAAGAAGGGGCGCCGGGCCTGGGACAACAGCCTGATCCTGGCCTTTGGTGGGCAGCACATCCACAACGGCACGGACCCGCAGAAGACCGATGACCGCATCGAGCTCAACACCAAGTACGGGTACGAGCTCAACAAGGCCTGGTACCTCGCCGCGGTGTTCCAGTTCCGCACGCAGTTCACCGAGGGTTTCAACGCCGAGGGGCTCCGCATCTCCAACCTCATGGCCCCGGCCTACACGCTGGTGGGTCTCGGTTTCGACTACAAGCCCAACGACAAGCTCACGGTCTTCCTTTCGCCCATCACGGCCCGCGTGGTCACCGTGCTGGACAAGACCCTGTGGGGCGGTTCCACGGACCCCGAATTGCGCGTGTACGGCGTGAAGAACGGCGAGACCATGGAGTTCGAGGCCGGTGGTTACATCCGCCTCCAGTACCAGACCGAGCTGGCCAAGAACATCACTTTCCTCACCCGGGGTGACCTCTTCAGCAACTACCTGCGCGAACCCGGGAACATGGACGTGACCTGGGAGACGCTGTGGACCTTCAAGGTGAACAGCTGGTTCGCGGCCACGCTGAACACCCTGCTGATCTACGACCACGACACCAAGCTGCCGAAGGTGGACGAGAACAACATCCCGTACGCGGGTCCCGCCACCCAGTTCAAGCAGACGCTGGGCATCGGGCTCACCTTCAAGCTCTGACGCCGTACGCACCGCATGTGCAGGGCCGCCCTCGGGCGGCCTTGTTCATTCCACAGGGTATCGTCCCAGCCAGCGGAACGGCTCCACCATGCCGAACTGCACCGGGTTCTCCTCCCGCAGGTACACGCTGACCCGGGTGATGAACAGCGCACCTTGTTCCCGGTTGTGGAGGTAGGTCTTCAGCTGCACCGGGCCTTTAAGACCCATGGCATCACCGCGATGCGTGGCCACGATCAGCGAAGCGGACCGACCTCCGGGAAGTAGGCCGCGGACATCGCCTCCCCGGTAGAACACGGTGCTGTCGCCGACCAACTGGTGCGCGATCCAGCCGGCATTGGTCAACGGTGCAGAGGACCACACATCGGCCACCACCTCCACCTGCTGCTGCGGGTGGTCCACCAAGGTGTCGAGCAGCAGTTCCAGCGCGATGCCGAACTCACGACCGCTGAGGTCCCAGGCCGGAGCACCGGCCAGGCTGTCGTTCACCGGCAGGTCACCGTGGATGTCCCAGGTGGATGGCCAGCGGCTGGCGGGTGATGCCTGGGCCACCAGCTTGCGATCATCCCACGTGATGAAACCCGGTGTGCGGCTGAACAGGAACCACTGGCCCTCGTTCATGTCCCGCCGTTGCAGGAGGTAGGGGAAGTGTCGTTGCACGCGGGCGGCGCGCTCGGGCAGGGCGCCATTGCTCACGCCCAGGAAGAGGTGATCGCCAGGCCATGCGCGCAGGAGACTGTCCAAGCGGTCGTCCGGCACGGCGTCCTGCAACTGCACGTAGGGCATGCGTTCGCGCGGGATGGCCAGGTGCTCGGCATAGAAACGAAGCATGTGGTCCGGCGCATCGATCAGCACCGCGAGACGGTCCTGACCCAGTTGCTCGCTCAGGCGCAGTCCGTCGGCCATGAAGGCCTCGTACTTGGAGGTGTACATCACCGCGTAGTGCTGCCGGTCCTGCACCAGGCTGCGTGTAGAGGCGAAGGCCAGTGCGACGGCCAGCACTATGGTGGCGTTCCGCCCCAGGTGCCGGAGCCCGCCGAACAGCGCCAGCACCAGGTAGGGGAAGGAGAACAGCAGCACCGAATGCTGGATGACCGGTGCGCGCCACAGCGAATAGCCGAGGCCCACCGCCACCGGCACCAGCCCCCACACGGGCAGGAACCAGGTCGCAGGCGTGGCCGGGGCACGCTTCCACACGCGCAGCACGAACGCGAGCAGCACCACGGCCGCGAGCAGGCTGGCCAGGGCCAAAGAGCCATGGGCCACCCACCAGAGGTGCTTCGGCACCCAATCGGGGCCGGGTGCGGCCAGCCATTCCGAAAGGCCACCGAGCCCGAGCTGGGAGAGGAAGATGGGCAGATTGGGCAGGTAGAGCACCCCGGCGATGCCGCAACCGATGAGCCATGCACGGCGTTGCGCCGCCGGCACCAGGAGCAGCCCCGTAAAGGCCATCAGGGCGGCGAGCATCAGGGCGAAATGGTGCGCGTAGGCGCTGAGCACCATGGCCAGCACGGCGCCGATCAGCATGCGGCGCTGACCGAAGGCGATGTAGCGAGTGAGCTGATCGGCCAGCAACGCGGTGGTGAACAGGCCGGCCGCATAGGGACGTGCCAGCTGGCTGTAGAGCACGGTGTATTGCAAGGTGGCCAGCAAGGCGGTGAGCGCCAGGGCAGCGCCAGCACCTGTCCACGCGAGTGCGACGCGGTAGAGCAGCAGGATGGCGGCCAGCCCCATCCCGATGAAGGGCAGCTTCACATCGGCCTCGTTCATGCTGAAGAGGCGTGTCCACAGCCACTCGAAGGCCTGCACGCCGGGCGGATGCGTGTCCAGCTTGGCCACACCGGTGGTGATGGTCTCGGACAGGGTGGGGTAGATGCGGACGAGCGCGCTCAGCTCATCGTGCGTGTAGGCCAGGTGGGGCAGGTCCCAGAAGCGGAGCACGGCGGCCAGCGCCCACAGCGCGAGGAAGGTGCGCCGCATCCAGGGTTCCCCGGGCAGCAGGGCGGTGCCGTGGCGGGCGATGTGCTGACGCCAGTGCATGGGCCTATTGGTCGCGGTCGATGTCGCGCTGCACGTCCTTGGCCTTGAGACTCTCGCGCTTGTCGAAGGCCTTCTTGCCCTTGGCCACGGCCACCTCCAGCTTGGCGAAGCCGTTGGGGGCGATGAAGAGCCGCGTGGGGATGATGGTCATGCCCACATCGCGGAGCTTGCGCTTGAGCTTCTCCAGTTCGCGGCGGTGCAGCAGCAGCTTGCGGTCGCGCTTGGGCTCGTGCACGTAGTGGATGTTCGTACCGTAGGGGTTGATCTGCATGTTGCGCACCACCAGCTCGTCGCCCACGAAGGCGCAGAAGGCCTCGTTGATGCTGGCGCCGCCCGCCCGGATGCTCTTGATCTCGGACCCCATGAGCACCAGGCCGCATTCGAAGGTGTCGAGCAGGTGGTACTCGAACCCCGCGCGGCGGTTCTTCACTTCAATGGTGGGCTTGGCTTCGGCCATGGCGCGGTGGGTGCGGGGTCGCGAAGCTACGGGTTGCACCCGGCTGCTTCTCCGTGGCGCATCAACCGGAGAACGGGTCCCGGGCTGAGCGTCGGGCCGGGCCCCCCCGACCAGGAGCATCCGTGGAGGTCGTTGGGCGGGCGGCGGTCATTGGCGCCTCCATGGAATGTGTCTGGACCGTAACTATGCGTGCCACGCGCCGCGTCCGTTCATCCGAACAGGCCTTGTCGCGGAGCAGATGACCACGTTGTTCATGCGCATCATCGACCACGACCGCAGATCGGAACGACCATGACCAGGATCCATGGATTGGATCAGTTGAGGGGACTGGCGGCCTTGGGGATCATGATCTATCATTATTCCACCTGGGCCCATGGTCCGTTCGATGCGGGGTCCGTGCTTGGAAGGATCGGCATCTATGGGGTCTCGGTCTTCTATGTGCTCAGCGGCATCACCTTGTTCGCGGTGTACCATGACCGGATGACGCCCTCCACCGAGGCCCTGGTCCAATACTTCAAGAGAAGGTTCCTGCGGATCTTTCCCCTGCTCTGGTTGGTGACGGGCATCGCCATCCTTCTCTCGGGCAAGTCCCCCGACCTGGTGGACCTGGCCTTGAACCTGACGGGCCTGTTCGGTCTTGTCTCGTGGGACCGGACCTTCTCTGCGGGGATCTGGTCCATCGGGAATGAGCTGGTGTTCTACCTGCTGTTCCCGGTCATGGTGCTGTTGATGAAGCGCAAGGGGAT